>NZ_NOZT01000008.1:0-108732 GCF_002412355.1 Acinetobacter sp. YT-02 | reverse complement strand
ATCAAACGACACTTCATGTCGTGTCGCTTATATCTCTGACCTGAAGGACTGAGTTTTACGCTCCATTTGATAAAGCATGCTAAACTGCCAAACATAGGGATTAAACTGCGTTAACCATGTCAAATATCAATAAAAAGTTATTTAAGCGCTTACATTTAAATCATGCTTATGGACAGCTGATTGCACTTATTTTTGTGCCAATTATGGTTTTGGCATGCGTCGGCACGATGCTAGTTTTATCTGAAACCTCGAATGCCGCAAAAGCACAGCAGCGACAAATGGCAATTGCGATTTTGACCCGTTTTGAGTTGCCATCTGAAGCAGCTTTGCATCAACTGGCTAGCTTTCCGTGGAAGTACGAAGAAGCACGTACTTTTATGCAAAACATGATGAACGAAAAGCACTTGATTCGTACTGCACTGATTGATGCTTCTGGTACACGCCGTTTAAGCATGGGCTTTCAAGACCAAGCCGAATGGCCCAAATTCCCTAAAAATGCCGATTTTTTTGGCCCAATTCTGTATAAAAATAATCATGTGTATGGCATGCAAATTCAGCAAGACATCAACCGTCCTGCATGGTTGCTGATTGAACTGGACAATCAGCCATTACAAATTGCCCGTTATCGGGTCATGATTGTATTAATTGCCACAGGCTTGCTGACCCTGTTGTTGTTATTGCTGTGTCTGAATTTCTATTCACGACGCTGGATTGCACCCATGTATGAAATTCGCATGCAGCTACAACGCCTGAATGCCGATACGCTCGATCAACACATGGTCATTAACAGTACTGGCGAATTACGCTTACTGCAGCGGGATATTGCCAATGTGGTAAAACGCCTGCATTTCAGCTTTTTAGAACTCAAAGAACATACCGAACAAACCGAAGATGACTTGCGCCGCACCCTCGATACTTTGGAAGTGCAAAACATCACTTATCGTCAGGCACGTGACCAAGCGATTTCTGCCAACCAGTCTAAATCGGTATTTTTAGCCAACATCAGTCACGAACTCAGAACACCACTGAACAGTATTGATGGCTTTATTCACCTGTTATTGCGTCAGGAAAATCTTAGCAATGAACAGAATTTATATTTACAGACCATTCGTAAATCATCGGCGCATCTTTTAGCACTCATTAATGACGTATTGGATTTTTCTAAAATTGATGCAGGCAAACTGGAACTGGATACCGCACCCTTTGATTTAGAAGAAGCCATTTTTGATGTGATGGATATGCTCTCGCCTTTGGCTGCGCAAAAACACATCAACATGGCCTTTTATTTTGCCGATAACGTGCCGCAATATGTGCTGGGCGATGCTTTACGTTTCAAGCAAATTTTAACCAATTTAATTTCCAATGCGATTAAATTCACCCCCGATGGTGAAATTATTGTACGGGCGCGGGTAGAACATGACGATATTGGACAATGCTTAATTCACTTTAGCGTCCAAGACAGTGGCATTGGCTTAAGCGGTACAGACCGTAAAAAATTGTTTGAGTCTTTCTCTCAAGGTGATACTTCGGTCACGCGTCAATTTGGTGGTACAGGTTTAGGTTTGGCCATTTCCAAACAGTTGGTGCATTTGATGCAAGGTCAAATTGGCTTTGAAGACAATCAGGAACGCGCCCCAACCGAAAAAGGCTCGACCTTCTGGTTTACTGCCATGTTTGCAGTAGATGAAGCGCATGCACAGCAGCATCCAAACTTTAAAGAAATTCAGGTGGTGTCGTATTTGGCGCACCCTGCCACAGCGAATGTCTTGCGTCATTATCTTGAAAACTATGCGGTGCGACATATTGAAGCCGCTTCAATTTTAGATTTATTTAGCCGCTTAAAAGATGTATCCGACCTGCAAGACAACACTTGGTTAATTGTCGATCATAGCGGCGACACCGAAGCTTTATTAAAAGAAATCCGTACCCGTTATCAAGGTAACTTGGCGGTGTATGGCTATCAAATGGCGCTAGACCCAAGTCTGTTAAATGAATATCGTGCGCGGGCTTTGTATCAACCACTCAGTCGTTCCGCCTTAATTGACTTACTTAACAATGAAAACAGTTTTGATGAACAGGATTCTGCATCATTTGATGGTAAAGGCCTGCACATTTTAGCGGTGGATGACCATCTACCAAACCTGATTGTACTCGAAGCCTTGTTAGGCGAACTGAATGTGACCACCACCAAAGCGCAAAGCGGTCAGGAAGCGTTGGGAATTTTGCAGCAACGTATCGAACAGGGACAACAACCATTTGACCTGATCTTTATGGATATTCAAATGCCTGTGATGTCGGGGGTAGATACCACTCGTGCGATTCGTTCTTTAGAATCAACTTTGGAAAATCACAAACGCTTGCCTATTATTGCTCTCACCGCGCATGCACTTGCCGATGAAAAGCAAAAATTACTCAAAGTCGGTATGGATGACTATGTCACCAAACCGATTCAGATTGAACAAATCATCCAAATTTTAACCCATTGGACCACGCAAAGTTTTAATAAGCCACCTGCAGTCGATAAAGCCATTGTGATTGAAGCGCTAGATCCACAGGTGTTGGATTGGCAACAAAGCCTAATGCTGGCAGCCAACAAAGAAGACCTTGCAGTGGATTTACTGAAAATGCTAGTGGATAGCTTTGCCACAGAATTACATGAAATTGAACAGCTGATTGAACTGGAAGATTTCCCACAACTCGAGCATGTGTTGCATCGTCTGTATGGTGCGACCCGCTATGTTGGCACACCGAACCTGCAAGAAGTAACAGGCTCATTTGAACAGTTTGTTTCGACCTTACGTAAAGAACGTCGTAAAGCCGATGATCTGTTTGTGCAAGAGGTCTTAAACCGTTATCAGGAATTACAAACCTGTATACAGCAAGTTGAACATGCGGCAGAACACATTTTTACCAAACACAATGCGGTGAGTTAGCCAACATCAAAGTGACATTCACCGCGAACGCCTCAACGAGAAGATACAGTTTGTAAGCACGACTCACCCAGCACTATTCACAAAAAAAAGTCACGTAATCAAAGGCAAGGTCGCAAGGCTTTGCCGTGACTCTGCTGTCATTTATCGCACTGCTGCCCATGTTATGCTTTGCCCAGTAAAAACAAGAGCTCACATCATGACCTTACTTCGTATCGAAAAAAATAATGGCATCGCCACAGTTTCCCTGAACCGCCCAGACAAACGCAATGCCATGAGTTTTGCCCTACTTAAAGAATTGGTGCGGACTGCCGAAAAACTTAAAAAAGACCGCAGCTTACGTTGTGTAATTTTAACAGGCGAAGCAAAGGTATTTAGTGCAGGCATTGACTTGGCCGACCTCAACAATCCACAAAACCGTGCATTTGCGGCTTGGGAATTAATTAAGCCAGGGCAAAGCCTGTTTCAAAAAGCATTTCTCGTTTGGCAACAATTGCCTGTACCTGTAATTGCTGCAATTGAAGGGTATTGTTTTGGCGCAGGGATGCAATTGGCTTTGGCTGCAGATATTCGTATCGCGCATCCTGACACACAAATGTCGATTATGGAAAGCCGTTGGGGCTTAGTGCCTGATATGGGGTTGAGCCGTTCTTTAAAAGGTTTAATCGGTCTAGATCTTGCCAAAGAACTGACCTTAACTGCACGTATTTTTGATGCCAACTATGCCAAAGAAATTGGTTTAGTCACGCATTTAGATGCAACACCTTTACAAAAGGCACAAGCCCTTGCTGAAGAAATTGTACAACGCTCCCCAGATGCATTGGCTGCAGCTAAACAAGTGCTGGATGCTATGGAGCATGCACCAAATAAATCTTTACGTTTAGAAAAAATTTGGCAATTAAAATTATTGCTAGGTAAAAATAGCCAACTGGCACGTAAAAAGGACAAGAACCCTGAAGTGACCTTTGCACCGCGTCAGTTTTAATGCAGTTCAGACATAACAGACTTTGACCAAAGGCTAAATTGACATTTCAAGCCAGACTTGTACTGTAGGCAAAAATGGAGAATCAACGCTATGCATTTTGATCGTGACACAAAAATCGCTTTTTTAGGTATGGGACTTATGGGGACGCGCATGGCAACCCGCTTAGTTCAGGCAGGTTTTGAGGTCGCGGTGTGGAATCGTAGCCCTGAGGCTTGCGAATCTGTGCTCAGTCTGGGGGCAAAACCGCTGCAATTGAGCGAGATCGGACAATATCCAGTGATCTTGAGTTGCCTTGCCGATGATAATGCCGTCCAAGCTGTATTAGATCAAATTGAGCCTTTTTTGACTGCTCAACAAGTCATTGTCGATTTTTCCAGTTTGTCTGTAGATCAAACCCAAAAGCTAGCGCAGCAAGCCAACCTCAAACAGGTCACATGGATTGACTCACCTGTATCGGGAGGCACTGCGGGAGCCGAACAAGGTAGTTTGGTGATTTTTGCAGGGGGTGATGCAAACACCATCGAAAAATTAAGCCCGATTTATGATGTGCTGTCACAACGTGTGACCCGTATGGGCGAAACAGGCACAGGACAAGCCACTAAAATCTGCAACCAACTGATTGTTGCTGCCAACAGCACCCTAATTGCCGAAGCTGTTGCCTTAGCAGGACAGGCAGGCGTAGACACCCGTTTACTTGCACCTGCTTTGGCGGGTGGTTTTGCCGACTCGAAACCGTTTCAGATTTTAACTCCACGTATGGCAACTCACAGTTTTGAGCCTGTGCAATGGAAAGTCCAAACCCTGTCTAAAGATTTAAACAATGCCTTACAACTGGCAGCGCAATTTCAGTTACAGATTCCTGTGGCAGAAAAAGCCCTTTCACAACTGCAAGCCCATCAAGCCAAGGGTTTTGCAGAAGCAGATTTAGCCACCATTATTCATCAGGTCGAAGCTTAATCGGCTTGATTCCTGATCCAACCTTTGCCTGCAAGGAGCACCTGCATGTCTAAACTGGCGGTTAATCTGTCGATGATTTTTACCGAAGTGCCTTTAATTGAACGCTTTGCCCTTGCACGCGAACATGGTTTTCAGCATGTTGAAATTCAATTTCCCTATGAGCTGAGTATTGAGCAGATTCAAACCCAACTCACACTCCACCAACTCAGCCTGTGTTTAATCAATGTCCCTGCGGGTGACCTCATGCAAGGCGGCAATGGTTTGGCGGGCGTACCCGGAAAAGAGATTGAATTTCATCATGCCTTAGAGTTAGCCATCCGCTATGCCACGGCATTAAATGTCCCTAGCGTCAATATTTTGGCAGGCAAACAACCTGTCGATGCCGATTTACTGCCTTGCTTAAACACACTGGCAGAAAACCTAAAACTGGCCTGCTCGATGCTCACTCAACATCATATTCAGCCTGTCTTTGAAATGATTAATGGCACCGACATGCCACGCTTTTTAGTACAAAATATTGCGCAAGCTCAAGAGATGCTAGAAGCAGTCAAACATCCTGCTCTTAAAATGCAATACGACTGTTATCACATGGCGATGATGGGTGAAGATGTGCTGAGCGCATTGCAAGAAAACATTCAGGATATTGGTCATATCCAGTTTGCCGACAATCCAGGACGCCATGAACCCGATTCAGGCGAGCTAGACTATACTACTATTTTCAAATGGTTACAGCACAGTGCTTATTCAGGCTATATCGCTGCAGAATACCGCCCAAGTCTGGCGTCAAATCAATCATTTGCATGGAAAGACAAATACTTTCCCTCAAATCAAAGTGGTTAAAATTAAACCGATTTGAAATTTCAGGCTAAAACAGCTATATTAGACGATGAATAATTTTAGGAAATTATACACCCCATGAATTTAGAACCATCGCCCGGCGCTTCTAATTCTCACGATCTTGCAATGAATACCCAAAAGCATGACGTACAAACTTGTCTTAAAGTTGTACATGAAGCTCTCCTTGATGTAAAAGCCAAAGAAATTGTTGAACTTGATGTCAGCAGCATCAGCAATGTTTCAGATGCCATTGTGATTGCTAGCGGTACATCAACTCGCCACGTAAAATCTCTTGCCGACAATGTTGCCGAAGAAGCGCGCAAAGCAGGCTTCCGCCCAATTGGTATTGAAGGTGAACGTGATGCAGAATGGATCTTGGTCGATCTTGGTATGGTAGTGGTTCACATAATGCTACCAACAGCACGTAAATTCTACGACCTAGAAAGCTTATGGCGCACTACGCCTGAGTCTGTTGCTTAATACAACAGCTCACTTGAGCAGCCTTAAAGATACACAATAAGCGACTTTCAAATAAGTCGCTTTTTTAATGCAGATCTTTTGAAGCTCATATCCCTAATCATTTTTATATCGCATTAATCTACCCACCAAATATTGGTTTATATCATCCCCTACCCAATACATTGCTTCAAACCAATCCTATAAAACTCGCCCAAACTCAATCTGCCTGATCTCAATTAACCACTTTACATCAGCCATAAAAAAAACCGCCCGAAGGCGGTTTCATATCTGGAAACAGTGTCTTAGTGACCTGTACCGTTGATTGATTTAGTCATATCTTCCACAACTTTCTTGGCATCACCAAAGATCATCATGGTCTTGTCGTTATAGAACAAGTCGTTGTCTAGACCCGCATAACCTGTTGCCATTGAGCGCTTGATGACCATAATGGTACGTGCTTTATGCGCTTCAAGAATTGGCATGCCGTAAATTGGCGAGTTTGGATCGTCTTTTGCCGCAGGGTTAACTACGTCATTTGCACCAATCACCAACACCACATCTGTTGCAGGGAAATCTGAGTTGATTTCGTCCATTTCTAAGATGTCTTCATACGGTACGTCTGCTTCTGCAAGTAATACGTTCATGTGACCCGGCATACGACCTGCCACTGGGTGAATCGCAAAACGAACAGTTACACCTTGCTCTTTTAACAAGTTGGCCAATTCTTTGACCGCATTCTGTGCACGACCTTGCGCCATACCATAGCCCGGTACAATTACTACGCTGTCTGCATTTGACATCAAGAAGCCAGCATCATCAGCAGAACCTGAACGGTAGTTACGTTGCACTTGCGCACCCGCTGCTGCCGTTGGTGCTGCTGCACCGCCCATCGCACCACCAAACAATACGTTGATGATTGAACGGTTCATGGCTTTACACATGATGTAAGACAGAATCGCACCTGAAGAACCGACCAATGAGCCTGCAACAATCAGCATGTTGTTTTCAAGTGTGAAACCAATACCTGCTGCCGCCCAACCTGAGAACGAGTTCAACAATGACACCACAACTGGCATGTCACCACCACCCACTGGTGCAATCCATACCCAACCGAATGCCAATGCTAAACCTGTCATTGCCCAGAATGAAGTCATGTTGCCGCTCAGGAAGAAGTGAATCCCAAAACCGAGCATAGCAAGGAAAATTAACGCCTGAACAGGTTTTACCCATGCACCCGAAATAGTTTTTGCCCATTTCTTCGCCGCCAATTTACCGTATGCAAAAACAGATGCAGTAAAGGTAATCGCCCCCACGAAACAGCCCACAAACAATTCAAATAAATGAACTTTGCTCATTTCATGGAAAGTAATGCCATTTGCAGCCAACAAGTCTGGACCAAGTTCGATTAACTTGTTGTTATGAATAATCGCAGCAATCGCAATTAAAACTGCAGCCAAACCGACTAAAGAGTGCATTAACGCTACAGTTTCAGGCATTTGAGTCATTGGCACCGTACGTGCGCGGGCAATACCCACCACCGCACCTGCTGCCATAGCTGCCAGAATCATCCACACAACTGGATTGTCTGCCACAAAGAATGTAGTCAAGACTGCAATCGCCATTGCGATCATGCCGTAACGGTTGCCCGCAATCGCAGTTTTAGGCCCAGACAAACCACGTAAAGTTAAGATAAAGAGCACAGCCCCGATTAAATAGAACCAGTCTGCATATTCACGAATAAATTCCATGCATTAGCCCTCTTTTTTCTTTGCTTTTGGTTTGAACATTTCCAGCATACGTGCAGTCACTGCAAAACCACCGAAAATATTGATGCTTGCCAAGAACACAGCAATCGCACCCAGTACACTCACCACATTAATGGTTTGGAAATCGACACTGCCTTCTACACCCATGATTGGTAGACCAACAGTTTGAATCATCGCACCGACAATAATGATTGAAGAAAGTGCATTGGTTACTGCCATTAATGGCGTATGTAACGCAGGTGTTACCCCCCACACCACGTAGTAACCTACGAAGATGGCAAGGACAAAAATCGTAATTGTTTCAACCATGAGAATTCTCCTTAACCACGCTTTAACAGCACTTGACCGTTATGAGTGACCAGCAACGCTTTCTGAATTTCTTCTTCAGGATTCAATGCGAAGTTCTTGTCGTTATCAAATAATGTTTCAACAAAATTCAACACATTACGCGCATATAGTGCAGATGCTTCTGTCGATACAGTCGATGGAATGTTTGGAATACCCAAAATTTTCACACCATTGGCAGTCACTACAGTTTCACCGCATTGTGAACCTTCGACGTTACCGCCCGTTTCGACTGCCATATCTAAAATCACAGAACCCGGCTTCATTTTTGCCACAGTTTCCGCTTTGATTAAACGCGGTGCATCACGACCCGGCAATAACGCAGTGGTAATCACGATATCCGCATTAGAAACGGCTTTATCGACAATCACTGCTTGGTCTTTAATGTATTGTTCACCAGGCATCCAGCCATAACCATTTTTGGCAGCATCGGCAGCTTTTTGTTGTTCTTCTTCAGACATTGGTACGTCTAACCACTTACCACCCAAAGATTCCACCTGATCTTTTGCCGTTGGACGCAAGTCAGTTGCTTCGACTACAGCACCTAAACGCTTCGCTGTTGCAATGGCTTGCAAACCAGCAACACCCACACCCATGATCACAACACGCGCAGGTTTTACAGTACCCGCTGCCGTCATTAACATTGGGAACATGCGTTGATATTCTGCTGCAGCCAACAACACAGATTTATAACCTGCCAAGTTGGCTTGTGATGACAACACGTCCATATTTTGCGCACGCGACAAGGTACGTGGCAAAAGCTCTAAAGCAAATGCAGACACCTGAGCCGCAGCAAATTGGTCTAATTCAGTATTGCGGTAAGGATCAAACATCGCCACCACAGTGCTGTTCGGTGCAAGTTTTTGAATTTCTTCACCCTTTGGGGCACGAACTTTCAAAATCATTTGGCTACCGCGATAAGCATCATCTGTCATGGTCGCGCCTACTTGTTCATAAGCGCTGTCGATATAAGCGGCTTTTACGCCTGCACCACGTTCAATGACTACGCTATGACCCGCGCTAATCAACTTCTTTACTGTTTCTGGCGTCGCAGCGACACGATTTTCACCGACAACAGTTTCGGTTGGAATTCCGATCTGCATGAGCGTTCCTCAAGCTAGTTTTTCTTAAGTCAACATCGTGGATAACGATGCTTTCCCCTCAGGATAAGTTTTGTTGAATTTTTGGATTCTAATGCAACATTTTTAAATTACCACCCAATATTTATTTAATAAATACCCATATTTTGAACTGATGATTCATAAAAATATTGTTGCGAGATATAATTGATAAGTTTTGCTTATTGAATATAAGTCTAATTATTCAGCAAAACTTCGATTTGAAGTGTCTAAAAGAAAAAAAGCGATGCTTTGAGCTTGCAGTTGACCACATTTAAATGAATTAAGCATTGATCATTCTGACACGCATTTCACTTAATTGGGAAAATCCGACTTAGCGCTAAAAGATTGCATATCTATACATTTAAGCGCTAAAAGCAAAAACTTAAACACCAAATTGACTTTTTTGACAATTTTTACACCGCACAACATGGTTCAATTTAGAAGTGTTTTGCGCATCTGAAAACCTTAGAAAAACCTACCTTTGCCTTATGAGTAAAACCGAATATTTGAAACAGTAAAACTTTTAAAAGAAGCTTGAATTTATTCAACTCAGGTCTAAGTTAAGTGCTGCTATTTTTTTCATTTTTTTTGTGCGTCATTTTGTCTGATGATGGATTTTCTCTGTTTTGCAATATTTTCAACTAATTTGCACCATTATCGTGCAAATCCCATTTACTCTACTTTTCACAAAATTTATGCCATCTCAAGCAGACCATCTGCATAAAATCGGCTATGCTTGCTCAAATACAGCACACACAGCTTGATCCATGCAGTCGCATCTGCCTTTATCTATCATGCAACTTGCATTTGTGTGCGCGGCATGTGTCACTTCTCTTGCATCCACCTTGCTCGACAGCATTTTTCATGATCAGACTTAACGCCACACAATGGGGCTCCATCTTTGCCTTATTTGCAGCCTTTTTGTTTAGTACCAAAGCCATTTTTATTAAACAGGCTTATGCACTTTCACCGTTGGTCGATGCAACCGTACTCATGGCTTTGCGCATGGCAAGTGCCCTGCCTTTCTTCTTGCTGATTTGTTGGCTCAATCGCCATCACAGTCGCAACATCTCTACACGCAATTGGCTGCTAATAATATTTGCAGGTCTGATGGGCTATTATTTTTCTAGCTGGCTGGATTTTTTAGGGCTGATGTTCATTAGCGCTTCATTAGAACGCATTATTCTGTTTTTATATCCAACGCTCACCGTTCTGGCTTCGAGCGTAATGTATCGGCAGAAACTGAGCTGGCTGAGTCTGTTTGCAATTGCTCTGAGTTATGGCGGAACAGTGATTGTGATGTTACAGGAACAGAGCAATACCCCACATGACACGTATTTTTGGTTAGGCAGTAGTTTGGTGTTCGCCAGTGCAGTGTGTTTTGCAGGCTATTTATTGCTGACCAAAAGCCTGATTCAGCATTTTGGTTCATGGAATTTTACAGGTCTGGCTTTAAGTACTGCCTGCATCGGTACGCTTACGCATTACAGTTTGGTCACACCGAATCCACTGGGACTGGTGCAACAACTGCCTGTAGAAGTGCTGGGCTATGGCATAGCTTTAGGGATATTTGTCACAGTCTTGCCCACCTTACTCATGGCGCACAGTATCGCCCGTTTAGGTGCGGCACAATCGGCCATGATTGCTTCAATTGGCCCCATCTTGACGATTCTATTGGCCACAGCATTTTTAGGTGAACATCTAAATGGCATACAATGGTTCGGCTGCATGCTCAATATTGTAGGCGTGATGATGATCACCTTGTCCAAAAACAAGTTCTCTCATTAAGTTAAAGGCGACATCCTGCCACTAATGAAGTTGAATATTGGATTCAATCTTTGAGCTACTGCAACCCCGTTTTACCATTGACCTTAGGATAATTATGAACACTGCACCCGACATCAGCCAAGATAAAACCCTGCTCTGGTTGATGGCGATCGCCTGTGGTCTATGCGCGGGGGCGAATTATTATTGCCAACCGCTGATTTACTCGATTCATCAATCTTTCCAAATTCCGCAATCCCAAGTGGCATTGACAGTGACTTTTGCACAAGTGTCTTATGCTCTGGGTTTATTATTCATTGTGCCCATGGGCGATATTGTCAATAAAACCAAATTCATTCCCTTATTGATGTTTTTGGCCTCGATTGGCTTATTTTTATGTGCCTTTTCCAGCAATTTAAGCATGCTATGGATTGGCACGATTATCACAGGGCTGTTTTCAGTTGCAGCACAAGTCTTAATTCCCTTTGCCACCATGACCGTAAAACCTGAAAAAATGGGTGAAGTGGTCGGTTTATTGATGAGTGGTTTATTGGTCGGTATTTTACTTTCGACCAGTTTGGCAGGTTTGCTGTCCAACTTATTCCATTGGAAAGTGATTTACCTGATTAGCGGTGTGCTGATGCTTTGCATTGCCGCGGTACTCAAAGCACGCTTACCCTTTATCTCAACCAGCAAACTCAGCTATTTGGCCGTGTTTCAGTCTATGGGTAAACTCATTTTAGAAGAACGTCGTTTGGTCTATCGTGCCTTGCTCGGTGCGTTTGCTTTTGCAGCGATGAGCGTGTTGTTTTCCACCATTGCAGTATTACTCAAATCCAGTTTTGGCTTAGCTGACTTTATGGTGGGCATTGTGGCAATGGTGGGTGTATTCGGTGCTCTTTCGACCAAACACGTGGGGAAAATTGCAGATCGTGGCTATGTTACAGCGCTGACGTGGGGTGGTTTGGCGCTATTGGCAATCAGTTGGGTCTTTCTATACAACGGACAATTTAGCTTATGGAGCTATATTCTTGGTTTTGGCTTAATTAACCTTGGGCTTGCCACCGTACACAGCAGCAACCAAAATGTAATTTTTCGCTTACGCCCCGATGCCAAATCGCGGATTAACTCAATTTATATGACCAGTTATTTTACTGGCGGTGCTTGTGGTTCTGCCTTGGGAATCTATGCATGGCAACACGGTGGATGGTTATGGAGTTGCCTAGTTGGTTTGTGTTTTGTTACCGCCGCAATGAGCTTTGCCCTACTCGACTGGCAGCATCAACGTCAACACACCGCCATGCCTTAAACGCTGCGATTACAATCAAGCAAGTCGCTTAAGACATTTGCATCACAGGGTAAAATGGCTGACTCAATTCCACATTTTCTAAATTTTCCAATAAGATTTGGATAAAACACGGCATCAACGCACACAGTAAAGTATTGGCATGGCTGAGTTGTTTGCGGTTGATTGCACTGTTATAAGTTGCACCACCTTGTAAAAGTTGCTGCTGTAACGTCAATAAGCGCTTAAACAAACATGCCAAAATTGTAGCTGAATCATGGATGTGCAATGCCTGCATAATCTGCTGTTTCTCTGCTTCATAATCTGCACGCCATTCAGCTTCAGTCATTTTTTGATTACGCTAATCCCAAAAACTTTGATACAAATAAGGGTTGGTCAGCAACACCTCTAAACTTTGTGGATATTTTTCCCAAATAATTCTCGCCATGCGCTGATCGACATCTTTTTGATACATACGCTGCACAAATTGCTGCAAGGTCTGTTGTGTATGCTCTGCCGTTTGACCTTGCGCATACAAGGCACTCAACGCCACCCATGCTGTCATAAATTGCATATCGACATCATCATGAAACTCAATGGCTTTTTTCCACCAACTTAAACTGCGCTGCATGCGTAAATTAAATGCCGTTGAAAATTCATTTTTCTTAGTTCGATAAATTTCTTCTAATACCAACATTTTATTTTCCCTCTTATGCTGCGTTATCCTATCTTTTCAACATACTAAAAAACGGCTACGCATACAAATACTGAGCAGTTCCGCTTTAGCATCTACGGTTGCGCTGCTTTGTTCATAGCGAACAAAGCAAAGTTAATGCCAATGGATGTGGGTTGGGGATACTGTCGATTTTCACTTAAACCCCGTATAATGCGCGGTCTTGTGCTTTTGTTTTTCAATTCAGGTGGGTTATGACACGTGCCATCCAAACTTTACAACCTCGCATTTCGGTTGCCCCTATGATGGATTGGACTACTCGCGATTACCGTTTTTTTGCACGTTTATTTAACCCCAATATCATTCTGTATACTGAAATGGTAACCACTGGCGCAATTTTATTTGGTGATGCCAAGCGCCATTTAGATTACAGCAAAGAAGAACATCCTATTGTCTTGCAGTTGGGCGGTTCAAATCCGAAAGACCTTGCGACCTGCAGTAAAATGGCACAAGACTGGGGTTATGATGAAATCAACCTGAATGTTGGCTGCCCAAGTGATCGAGTACAAAACAATAAAATTGGTGCGTGTTTAATGGCAGAACCAGACTTGGTTGCAGAGTGTATTGCCGCCATGCGTCAATCGGTTGATATTCCTGTGACCGTAAAACATCGCATCGGGATTGATGACATGCACTCTTATGCAGAGATGCTGCATTTTGTGGATACTGTGGCTCAAACAGGTTGCAATAACTTTATCGTGCATGCCCGAATTGCCTTATTACAAGGTTTATCGCCTAAAGAAAACCGCGAAGTTCCGCCTCTGCGTTATGAGGATGTGTATCGCCTAAAACAAGACCGCCCCGAATTGTTAATTGAAATTAATGGTGGAATTAAAACGTTTGCCGAAACCCAACAACACCTCAAGCATGTCGATGGGGTGATGATTGGTCGTGAAGCCTATCACAACCCTTATTTACTGGCAGAGCTTGGGCAATTATGGGGGCTAGAATTACCTGACCGTTTTGAAATTATGCAGCGCATGTTGCCGTATATTGAACAACGTCTACAACAAGGTGCACCACTTTCTGTCATTACCCGCCATATTTTAGGTTTATTCCAAAACCTGCCAGGTGCACGTAAATGGCGTCAGGCACTAAGTGGCGGCAATGCCAAAACATTTGCAGATGTAGAGCAAGCATTGGTCAATATTCAAGCAGCAATGCAGCGTACGGAAGACTATTCAAAAGAGCAGCAGCTACAACGACCTACTGAATAAAGTCATTGGCGATGTGCAAAATCAAAGAACTTTTTTATAAGCCATGCCTCGCATGGCTTTGATTTATGTATTTTTAGCCTGTAAGGCATCTAACTTTTTCAACACTTCTGCCACAGCTACCATCGCAAAACTGGACGTGACCACCACCGCCGAACCATAGCCGCCACAGCGCAAGCCTGCGCTTGGGCATACATCGGCACTAGAAAATGGATTGTCGATGGAATACACACAGGTAATCCCAAACTTTTCTTTTGGCTTTTTACAAATACCTTTGCTGCGTAATTGGGCGCGCAATTTGGCCAACATTGGGTCTTGTTCGGTTTTAGATAAATCTGCCACTCGAATTTTCAACGGATCAAGTTTGCCACCTGCACCACCCGAAACAATCAGTGGAATCTTGTTAAAACGACAATGCAGCATCAACGCTAGTTTAGCTTTTACGTCATCAATGCAATCTAAAATCAAATCAGGTGCAGTCGCCAATAACGCTTTGACGTTATCTGGACTGAGGTAATCATCGACCAAATTAATTTTGATACGTGGATTAATAGAACGGCAACGCTCTGCCATGACATTAATTTTTTCATGCCCCAAGGTTGAGCTCATGGCAGGCAATTGACGGTTAATGTTAGATGCTGCGACCACATCCATATCCACCAATGTCAGCTCGCCGATACCCGTACGTGCCAACGCCTCAACCGCCCAAGAGCCGACACCGCCAATTCCTATCACCATGACATGACTTTGGGCATAATGCTGAAAAGCACTGTCGCCATAAATTTTGGCCACACCTGCAAAACGGCGTTCATATTCATCATCTTGAAGAAGATCTGTCATGCTGCAATCAAATTTAATTTCAAAGTGTGGGCATTTTACTGCGTTTCGCAGACTTCGTGTTGTTTCATCTAAAGTTTAGGCAGGTCTAATACTTGAACACTATTCTGCCAAAGCTGTGCGGCTAAAGTTTGCGGTGCAATATCTAAACAATCCGCTAAACCTTCAAGCACATAAATCAGGTTCGCAGGGGTATTTCGGGTTCGTGATTGAGTATCTGTCTGACAACATAAAGGCGTCATATCGGGGCAGTCGGTTTCCAAAACCAAATGTTCAGCACCAATTTCCTGCACAACACGGCGCAGTTTTTTTGCATTGGGATTGGTAATCTGCCCTGTCACACCAATTTTAAAGCCCAATTTGATCAGTGCTTTGGCTTCTTCTACCCCACCGCTAAAAGCATGTGCAATGCCACCAAACTGAAATTGTTGCTGTTTGAGTATTTTTAAGGTTTCGGCATGAGCCTTACGAATATGTAGCAGTACAGGTTTTTGTCGATGGCGTGCGATTTCCAATTGCGCGGCAAAAAAATCTTGCTGCTTTTGAAACGCTTCAGGCTGTTTATGTTCAACCAAAAAAGTGTCTAAGCCAATTTCACCCACCGCGACACAATGCTGTTGTTGCAAAAACTGTTCTAAATCTTGTAAATGTTGGTCTTGATGTTGTTCGATATAAAAAGGATGCAAGCCTGGTGCAAGATGACTTTGTGGCACATGCTCAAGTTGGTTTAAAAACTGTTGTGTAGAGATTAAATCTTGAAAACGTGATTGTACAAAGCCAATCAGTACCAAATGTTCTACGCCTGCTGCCTTGGCCGCATACGCCAATTGCTCCCGATCTGAGTCAAAATCAGGTACATCAAAATGGGTATGCGTATCAAACAGCGCAATGCTCATATTAAGATTTCGCTTTGGTTGTGTTTACTGCACTGGCTTCGGCAGATTTTGCGGTTGCTTCAGAGGCTGCTTCTGTTACAGGCAAATACGCAGCTTTTAAAATCCCCTGCAGTTCTGCATACGGAATGGTTAAACGCGGTAAACCAACGACATAAGGGCCTATTTCATATTCTGCGTATTGCAGAATTAAACCCTGTTGACCTAAATAGTAATTTTCCGACAGCTTAAATTTCCACGCTTGTTCATATTCTTGCACATTGGTGGAAAGTTCAGATGCGATGACCCATTGTTTAAACGCTTCGTAGGCTTTGCGCTCCAATTGTGGACGCTGCTTCTCTAACAGAATGTCATTTAACAATACTAATTTTTTCTGTTCTAAATCAAAATTATAGTATTGCTGTGCCGATGCACCATGCGCTCCGCCCAAATAACTACTGCTATTCAGTACCACGGTTGCCAAAGGCTGATCTGCATTCAAAATTTTAGGCTTAATCATCAAACTGATTTTATGATTTGAGCTTAAAGCTTTCAGTTCCTGATCAAGTACCAAAAAGCTTTGCACATAAGGCACAGTTTGTTTTTCTAATTTTTGCGCCAAAGTTTCCACTTGTGCAATGGCTGCTGCAGTGGGGTTGCTGGCAGGTGCATCTGCAGCACTGGCTGCTGTATTTTCACTGGCTGCATTCTCAACTGCTATAGCCTCAGAAGCCGCCTGCTGTGGTGCAATTTCTAAAATTTGTGCCAATTCTTGAATAATTTTCTGATCAATAAAATGGTCGATAAAGGCCTGATTACTATTCAAACGCTCAATTGAAATTTCAGGGCAGTTATTCCCTTCACATTTAGGCAACGACAAATTCAGTTTTTCAGTATCCCCGACCAGTTTTAAGCTTTGTTGTTCCGCCTGCGTCTGCTCTGGCTCGACTGTTTCTGGTTCGGTTTTCTTTGGCTGACATGCAGTAATCCCTAGTGTTGTAATTAAAATACTGATCGCCAAAATACTTTTATTCTTCAACATGGATCCAACCTTGATTTCATCTATTTTTGCTTGTCACCGTACTCACCTACTAAAACATAGATGGATAGATGTCTGCTTTTAAAACTTGTTGTGTTTGTGCTTTGCTTAGGTAAATATCTAACTGCGTGCCATCTTTGACAATTTCATGGGTGCGATAATGCAATCCTAAGCCCTGATCATCAAAAAACCAATCTGCCTGCCCCCAGTATAATTTGGCAGGTGCTGCTTTTTGCACGTCACTGCTTTGTGTTTTGAGCCAATCCTGATAGGCCTGCTGTACAAAAGTATTCATACGGGTTTGTTGTTTGGCATCAATCACATCTAAAACAGACAAGGCTTTTTGCTGCTTCCGATCTGCCACAAAGAAATAATAGCGTTCCTTGACTTGCGTGCCTTCCTGTTTGCTATCTACCCCGACTTGCAACAAAACATATTGATTGCGTTGATATGCCATACGGGTGTACATCGCCAATTCATAAGCTTTATTTTGATCTAATTGTGCCTGCCAAGCATCGGATTTTTTCACATAGGCATCTACGGCTTGCTGCAAACTCATGTTTTGTTTTAAGCCAATTTGGTCTTGAATCACCATGGCCTGATTTTTTGCAATCCAACTGTTGAGCCATGTATCTTGGGTATTTAAAGTTTGTACTTCTAATTCAATGCAGTTTTTATTTTCACAAAAAGGTAAGGCAATTTCTGCCGCCTGTTGTTTGATATTCAAATACGGTAAAACATCCGCTTGATCTTTCTGAAAAATAGACGTTTGCTCATCTGAGTTTTGATCTTGTTTAGATGAGTCACAGGCGCTAAGCAAAACCATCCCACTCAAAATTGCACCCAGATAAACCGATTTTTGCTGCATGATTTCCCCAATTCATTTATCAAAAATAATCTTTAATCTTTTACCGCCCCCATAATAAAACAGCTTCCTAAAGAAGCTGTTTTAATTTTGAAACTTTTAGGCATGCCGAACATTCATCTGCGCTACGCTGATTGCATCTGCCAGATTAAGCATCATCAACCTGAGGCTTAGTGCTCGCGTGTATTTCTAAACTCAATGTCAGGGTAACGCTCTTGCATTAACTGTAAATTCACACGACTTGGCGCGAGATAAGTTAAGTGACCACCACCATCGACAGACAACTGATCGTGGGCTTTTTTCTTAAATTCGTTAAACTTTTTCTCATCGGCACAAGACACCCAGCGTACCGTGTTGATGCTGACAGGCTCGTAAATACAATCGACTTTGTATTCTTCTTTCAGGCGATAGGCGACGACTTCAAACTGTAGCACACCAACAGCACCTACGATTAAATCATTGCTGTTTTGTGGCATAAAGACTTGCGTTGCACCTTCTTCTGAAAGCTCTTTAAGGCCTTTTTGCAGCTGTTTGGACTTCAATGGGTCTTTCAAGCGTACACGACGGAACATTTCAGGTGCGAAGTGCGGAATCCCTGTAAATTGCAACTTTTCACCCGAAGTGAAGGTATCGCCAATTTGAATCGTCCCGTGGTTATGTAGACCAATAATGTCGCCCGGCCAAGCTTCTTCGAGGTGCTGACGGTCACCTGCCAAGAAGGTCAAGGCATCGCTGATACGTACATCTTTATCAATACGCACATGCTTCATTTTTAAGCCTTTTTCATACTTGCCTGAACAGATTCGCATGAAAGCAATACGGTCACGGTGCTTCGGATCCATATTGGCCTGAATTTTAAAAACAAAACCACTAAAGCCTTCTTCATTGGCTTCTACAATACGGTCTTGCGTTGGATGTGCTTTTGGCGGCGGCGCATATTCACTGAATGCATTCAATACATGATCTACACCGAAGTTACCCAAAGCCGTACCAAACAGCACTGGTGTTTGACGACCCGCTAAAAACTCTTCACGGTCTAAAGGCTCATTCGCCATTTGTACCAATTCAAGTGATTCTTCAAATGCCGCCCATGCCAATTCACCTACTTTTTCACGTAGGTCTGCATGGTTATAGCCATCACGTACTTCAATTTCAGGAATGGTTGAACCAAAACCTGATTTGTACACATAAAACTTTTCTTCGATGAGGTTAAACACCCCTGCGAAATCACGCCCTGTACCCATTGGCCAAGTGATTGGCACACACTTAATTTTGAGGACATTTTCAATTTCATCCAACAACTCTAATGGTTCACGAATTTCGCGGTCCATTTTGTTGACGAATGAAATGATGGGTGTGTCACGCATACGACACACATCCATTAATTTAATGGTACGGTCTTCGACACCTTTCGCACCATCAATCACCATCAGTGCAGAGTCCACCGCAGTTAGAGTGCGGTAAGTGTCTTCAGAGAAATCTTCGTGCCCTGGGGTATCGAGCAGGTTAATCATTTTGTCTTTATACGGGAATTGCATCACCGAAGTTGTAATGGAAATACCACGTTCTTTTTCCATTTCCATCCAGTCAGATGTTGCGCCACGATCTGACTTACGGCTTTTTACCATCCCTGCAACTTGAATGGCTTGTCCCCATAACAGCAGTTTTTCTGTCATGGTGGTTTTACCAGCATCGGGGTGGGAAATAATCGCGAAAGTACGTCGCTGTGCGACCTGCGCCGCTAACTCATCTTTAAAACTCATGCAAGACACCTACTGCAGAACCGCAGTGTATAAGATCAAAATGATCAATATGAAAAATTGGCGTAATTGTAGCAGATTTGAATCAAATTTTATTGATTGTTGATATGTTCTAATTTATCCACAACTGAGAATATAGTTATTTTTTCAATCTATACTTTTGCTTTTGGCTTTTCGGTTTTTCTGGAATCGTACGTTCAATCAAACCTACTTCTATGGCAGGATTCATATCGTTCTTTTGGAATGTTGCGCTATGAGTTAAACCTAACAACTGCATCAACTCAGCCAAACTATATTCATCTTGTTTCATCACTGAAATTAAACGCTGGACTTGGTCGCTCACTTGTACGCTATCTTGAGCGGTAGCATGATCGCTAGCTTAAGCCGAATGTTTAAACAGCTCTTCTAAACGCTCAACATCCATTGGTAAGCCTAATAAGTAGCCCTGTAATTGCTGACAGCCTAAACGGGTTAAAATCTCAGCTTGCAATGGCGTTTCCACCCCTTCAGCGGTCACAGTTAAACCCAGTTTAATGGCTAACTGAATAATACTTTCTAAAATTAATTCTTCTTTGCTGTCCAAACACAAATCTAAAATAAAAGCACGGTCAATTTTCAACTCATCGACTGGCAATTTTTTCAAATACAAGAAACTCGAATGTCCTGTACCAAAATCATCAATCGCCAATTGAATCCCCATTTGACGCAAACGCTCAAAACTACGAATACTCGATTCAATATGATGCATTGCTGTACTTTCAGTCACTTCAATCATCAGGTGATGGGGTTGAATCTCATAGCGTTTAAACAAGTTTTCTAACGTCGAAAATAAGTGTTTATGTTCAAACTGCACTGCCGATAAATTCACAGCCACAGGAAATAACGGTGCACCCGATCTTTCCCAAATTTGAATTTGTTTAAAGGCTTCTTCTAGCGTCCAATAGCCAATTTGAATAATCAACCCCGTCTTTTCAGCCCCTTTAATAAACATATTTGGGGTAAGTAAACCATGTACGGGGTGATACCAACGAATTAAAGCTTCTACGCCACAAATTTTATGGTCAGCGGCTTTAAACTTTGGCTGATAGAACAACGCAAATTGTTGTTGTTCAACCGCTTTATATAAATCATTAATCAACTTACTTTGGCTTTTGGCCTCAAGTAACTCCAGATCATAATTAAATACCGAACTGGTGTTACGCCCCTGATATTTAGAGGTCAGCATCGCCGCATCAGCATTCATTAAAATATCTTGCAAATTGGTGCCATGCTCTGGATACATCGCAATGCCAATACTGCCTGAAATATTAATGACCTTGCCTGCAATTAAGAAACTTTGCTGAATCAGTTCTAATATTTTTTCAGAAATGACAGTGGCTTCTGCAATGTCGGTATGTTCAATCACCAAAAGAAATTCATCGCCACCAATTCTTAATAACTGGGTATTTTCGCCCAAGTGGGATTGCACACGTTTAGACAACTGAATCAGCAATTGATCGCCAACATGATGCCCAAATACGTCATTCACCGCTTTAAAGCGGTCTAAGTCGATATACAAAAATGCAATTTTAGTGTTTTTTTGCCGATGCTCAGAAAAAAGCAATTGTGCATATTCAGCTAAATATAAACGGTTGGGCAATTTGGTCAGGTTATCTTTGACTGCCTGATTGGCCAATTCACGGTTGGCTAAAGACAATTGTCTGCTTTTTTCTTCTAAGCGCAGCTCCAGCAAAGATACGCCCACCGCAGCAGCAAAAATCAGACTGGTCACTAAAATAACCACCAACAGAGCTGGCCCTTGCCCGATCTGGAAGTGCCCTGATTGAGGCAAATCTGCTGTAGAGTAAAAATGCAGTGCTTCCATGCCTATATAGTGCATGGCAACAATGCTCAGACTCATGAGCACCGCAATGAAAATTTTATATTGTGCCTGACGCCCCATTCTGCACTTGGAATGAAACATAAACCAAAAGGTAAGTATTGCTCCGCCAATGGCCACTAATACAGACAGCAAAACAATGGTAGGATCATAATAACTACGGTAGCCTTCTACCTGAATTCCCATCATGCCCGTATAGTGCATGCCTGAAATACCCAACCCCATTAAAATGCCGCTCAGGATCAAACGCGCCACAGGCAAGGTCGATTGCGTGGTCAGCCAAACCGCAAACGTAGAGGCGATAAATGCAATAACAAAAGATAGGGTCGTAAAGCTAAGATCAAATTGATACGGTGCAGGTAACTGGCAGGCCAACATGCCCACAAAATGCATACTCCACACTGCCGCACCCAGCAGCAAACCACTCATGATTAATGCAATTTTTTTTAGTTGTTGTTGTACATTTTGAAAAAGCATTTGCCCAACAGACACTGCAAAATAGCAGGCCAATACTGAGATTGCTACCGAGCCAATTACCAAGCTCAGATCATAATGTACATGCATCATTAGATGTATCCATCTCTGTCATATTTTATTGTTTTTCGGCTACTCAATCTCACACTCTCTTATAAATAATAACTAAAAAGCAACCTGAACGACGGATTGATCTAGCAAAGACTGCATTGACTTAAGAGTCTAATACTATTCCGCTTTGGTCAATAGTCAAATATATAATATGTCATCATGAAATAATGGCAATTCAAAACTGCTAAAAATAGCTGTCTGACTCAAAGCTATATGCATCTTGTCACTTTACTTTTCGCTTTAGGATGAAAAAAACCAGCAACTTTTCGCTGCTGGTTCTATTTGATTAAGATTCTAACATTGTTTTAAGGTTGATTCGGCTCAGAAACACCTTTTTGTAACATGGCATAGTCTTGCAACACCTGCGCTGCTTCAATCACAAAAGCTTCTTCCTCAGGTAAAGCAGGGCGTTGTGCCGCTTTCATTTTGGCACGCGCTTCTGCCAAAGCATCAATAGATGCCTGATAGCTTTCCCAATTAGCAAATGGTTTCAAACCTGTTTCCTGACGGCGTTTGTTTTCCGCAGTCAGCGTTTGTTGCTCCAAAGCTAACAACTCTGCTCTGCGTTGTTCAATATCTAACACAATGCTTTTGCGATCTTCAGTTTGTTTGGCAATTTGCTTACGTTGTTCCAAATATTGAAATTGTGGATCAAGCGTGACACGTTGCTGTGACAATTGACCCAACTTGGTGATGTATGGCTGTACTGAACCTTCACGCTTAAATGGCGCAGTTGGAATGGTATCCCACTTCAAAGCATTTTTCGCTTTGCGTTCACCAAACTCCTCATTGTAAATATCCACCAGTTTAATGTCAGGAATCACACCTTTGTTTTGGGTACTTCCACCTGTAATACGGTAGAACTTACGTTGAGTTAAGGTCGCCTGCCCATAGGCTAAGGTGTCGAGTTGTACCTGCGCTGTACCTTTACCTGTGGTGGTGCTACCAATCACAATCCCGCGCTGATAGTCCTGAATTGCAGCAGAGTAAATTTCACTGGCCGAAGCAGAAGCAAGGTTAATCATCACTGCCAATGGGCCTGCATAAGTCTGTGCACCGCCATCGTCATCTTCAAATACGCTCACGTTGCCATTGCCATCACGAATTTGCACTACAGGGCCTGATTTGATTACTTGCCCAAGCATACGTGCCACTTCTTCTAGTGAACCGCCAGGGTTGTTACGTAAATCGACAATAATCCCTGCGACATTTTTGGCCGCCAAACTTTTCAGGGCATTGTTGGTATCTTCCGACACCGAGCGATATTCATTACCTGCACGACGCGCACGGTAATTCAAATAAAACGATGGAATTTCAATCACACCATAGGTATAAGTTTGACCATCACGTTTGATGTCAATCGTTCGTGAGCGAACTCCCGCATCTTCTTCCTGAATCACATCACGCACAATGGTCACATTACGCGCCTGATTCATCGCCGCACCCGCACCCAACAAACGCACAGTGACTTTGGTGCCACGTTTACCGCGAATCAGCCCCACAATTTCATTGCTCGGCCAACCCACAACATCCACCATTTTTTCGCCATCTTGCGCCACACCAATAATGCGGTCACCCGATTTCACCTGCCCTGTTTTACTGGCAGGGCCACCTTCAACAATGGTTTCAATTTTAGTGTAGTCTTCATTGCCTCGTTCAGGACGAATCGACACCCCAATCCCTTCAAGCTGCAAAGTCGTTTGACGATTCAGCTCCATCGCATCAACAGGTGGGAAATAATTGCTGTGCGGATCATAAGTCAGCATCATCGCATTCAAAGTTTTATCCAGCACATCATCGCTCTTTAAACGATCCATGCGCTCTAACTGACGAGTATAACGCTTAGTTAAAGTCTGCACTGGAGTCAAATCTTCTGGACTTGCCAAATCCTGACCATTGGTCAATTCAGGGTTATCTTTAATGGCTTTTTGTTTTGCCAATTCTTCTTCTTTGCTAATGGTCAGGTTAATGAGCTGTGACACCAACATTTTTTGCCAATGCTTACGCATTTCTGCTTCAGTATTAAAGAACGGTGCTTTTTCCCGATCTGTTTCAATCGTGACATTTGGCTGTTTTAAATTTTGTGGTTTTTTCAGCTCTGCCAACATGAAATGATAAAACTGTTTTAAGCGTTCACGATACTGTGCATGAATTTGATACGGCCCCGCCAAATTGCCTGCTTTTAATGAAGCACCAAATGTTGCTGCATATTGTTTGCGGTATTGCTCAACTTCTTTAGCCAAAAACAAAGTATGGTCTGGGTCTAAACTGTCGATATAAAAATCAAAAATGCGCTGCGACGTCGCAGCATCTAAACGCTGATTTAAATAATGCTGACGATCGACCAAGGTCGCCAATTGACGCGAAACCAAAGCTTGTTCCTGCGTCGGCACAATACTGTTAGCAACGACAGCGGTATTATTGGCTGCAATTGCCTCGTTAATGGCGTGAGAAAAGAAAAAACCGCCAGTTGCTATTGCAACCGCACAAGCGATGGTTTGAAGTTTCATAAAAATATTTACGTCCTTGGTTTTTGACCAATCTCTGCTTTTCACAATGAATTGAGCAGATTCAAAATCTTATACAACTTAATTTGGGTCTATCGTGTAGTTTTATCATAATCTGTGCTGTCAAAATGTAGCAAATCATTGCAGAATTCAGGTATTGTTTTTTTATTGATAAAAATCGAATACGGACACCCAATATGATTGGCGCATTGATGCTCGACATCGCTGGCACAGAACTTACTCAAGAAGATATTGAACTATTAAGCGCTCCGCAAGTCGGTGGAGTCATTTTATTTGCCCGAAATATCCAATCTCCTGCGCAAGTACGCGCCTTGACCGACCACATGCGTCAGGTACGCCCTGATATTTTAATTGCAGTCGATCAGGAAGGCGGACGCGTACAACGCTTAAAACAAGGTTTTACCCTATTGCCTGCTATGGGTAGATTTGGCGAGTTATACCAAAACGAACCTGAACGTGCCTTAGATTTAGCCGAAGAATGTGGCTGGTTGATGGCCACCGAAGTATTAGCCGTAGGCATTGATTTTAGTTTTGCACCCGTTTTAGATTTAAATGACATCAGTGATGTCATTGGAGATCGTGCTTTTGCTGCGCGTCCTGTCGATATTATTGCTTTGGCAGATGCTTTTTTACGTGGAATGCATCGTGCAGGAATGGCAACCACAGGCAAACACTTTCCTGGACATGGATCGGTTAAAGCAGACTCTCACGTTGCTGCCGCGATAGATTCACGTTCTTTTGCCGAAATTCAACAACAGGATATGCAAACCTTTATCCAACTGCAAAATCAACTGGATGCGCTCATGCCTGCGCATGTCATTTATGATCAGGTCGATCCGAACCCTGCAGGTTTTTCTGAGTTTTGGTTACAGCAAGTGCTTCGCAAAGACTTGGACTATGATGGTGTACTCTTTTCGGATGATTTAAGCATGCAGGCGGCTTGTGTAGCAGGCGATGCCGATGCACGTATTCATGCCGCTTTGCTTGCAGGCTGTGACATGGGATTGGTCTGCAACAACCGTGCTGCACAACGATTGGCTTTAAATGCGATTGCCGATTTACCCTTGCCGAATCAGGCACGTTTAGAACGCATGCGCGGTAAAATCCCTGAGCTTAGTGCAGAGTTTAGCATTGCTGAAGTTTTAGACTTGGGTGATGAATGGCGAAGCGTCCGTGATCGTATCTTGGTATTTAAAGAACAAAGTGCCACGCTACTGGCAGCACAAACTAGTCACGACCCGACCAATTATTCAAGTACCACTAAAAACGCTGCGACTTGAGATCACCACAAACTAACTAGGGTCTGTTGACAATTCGTCTATGTTTGCGACGACACATATTTTTTAGCTGATATAAGGCATGGGACAGGAAATTTAGTCATTCTAAATGACTGGCACATAACGCAATAGCAGCAAAAAATATGCTCGTCCTGAAAGGCTGTGGCTAAAACTTTCTCAGATTGCGTTATGGAACTTGAAAATAGGTCCACTATTCCCTGCGTTTTATGCCTGATCTGCTCAGTTTTAGCCTACAGCGCAAGCCATTTATGAAATGTCAACAGACCCTATACGCCTTCACTTTTTCACAGCATTTATACGACAAAGGAACACGACAGCTTGTTCCTTTTTGATTATGATAAACTTATTCTATTTTGAGTATATGCCTGACACCGCAGCTTGAGTGTCAAAGCATGCCTAAAAAGACAACGACCACCATACAAACAATTAAGGTCTATACGAAAATGACAAAAACATTGCTGAACAGCAAAATCACGACAGAAAAAAGGACTGAAATGCACAACTCGGATGCCAAGCCAACTCGCTCAGACACGACTGCATTGTCCAAACATCAGCATATTTCTTTTACCGCACATTATACGGGATATATCTGGTATCAAAGGGGGATTTCACATCCTGTATTTGCGACCCGAAAAGGCAAGTTTTTAGCCAAATTGGTACATCCTTTAGAAAACTGGGCAGAACGTCATGTGGGCGGCAGTATGCGCAGCACCCTCAAACAACGTCACCAAATGATTGATGCACACTTAACCGCACTGATTCAGCAACATCCGCAATTACAAGTGCTCGAAATTGCATCTGGGCTGTCACCACGCAGCTGGAACTTTCGACAAAAATATCCTGAACTGAATTACCGTGAACTGGATTTGCCTGATATGGCGCAAATTAAAACTCAAGCGTTACGACAAATTGACCACGACGCACCTGAAGTTCTCACCGCCGATATTTTTAGTGAATCCTTTCAACAGGCCTTTGAATATTTTGATCACTCGCAGCCCTTAGTAATTATTAGTGAAGGTTTAATTAACTACTTCAGCAAAGACATGCTACAACAGCTGTTAAATGGCATGTGTAACTACACCCAAGACTTTCCAGAACTGCATTATTTAACCGATATTTACCCTGAACCCGTCAAAAACAAGCTCGCCAATTTTATTTGGAACTGCAGCCGATTATTGAAATTTATGTCACGCAGTGCTTTCACCTTTCACTTTCAATCTCCGCAGGAATTAACTCAGTTTTTTCAAAATGCAGGTTTTGAGCAAGTGCAGCTACAACAACCACAACTGTATTTTTCCAACAGCTCTTTAGAAAAAACAACCGCAGAACATTTAGGCGATTTAGTCTGGATGGTTCATGCCTACAAAAAAAATAGCGTGGTTTAACACGCTATTTTGATTCTATTTTCTTTGGATAATTTTAAACCAAGCACTGATTTTATCTACTAACGGGCATATTCCAAATTTTGTGCAGCCGCTTTTTGACGTTCCACATAACGCAACAAACGCTCTGCCACCTCAAAACTACCATGCTTAAATAATGCGCGTAGTTGCTGCCCTTGGCTTTCAAAAATTAAACATTCAATGCTAAAACTGCCTTCCTCATCCTGTAATTCTAAGGCCATATCTCGTTCAAACTGTGCTGCTTGTGCCGCCAACGCAGCATTTTCAAAATCAAGCAATACACCAAAGAAGTTTAAATCGACAATGTGCGTAGCAATTTTCAAATCAGAATGACGATACTGCAAATGACTTTGCGGATTTTGCACCCGAATACGCGCTTCTCCACGGCGTTCCATCGTCAATAGTTGCGCACGTGTCATTGGAATAATGCCATCTAAGTCCTGAATAGATTCATCGCTTAAAAAGGTCGCAAATAAATTCATGGTTTCTTTACGGCGCTGTAATTGCGGCACATGATCTGCATTGGCAATCATGGCAAATTCCATGTTCGGGCACTGTAAGGCAAAATTGGCATTTTCATGCGGCAAGGTAAAACTGTCATATTGCCCACACGCCACCAAAACCTTACATTGCGGAATAGGCACATTGGTTAACCGCAATAAACGGTTGCAGTTCACATCGTAGCGATCTTGCTCTGTAGCGGTAAAGTCGGCCATTTGTCGGTAAAACAAACGCTTTGCAGTCGGTGACATGCGAGTTTGTTCCATTTTGGCATGATTGACCAAGTATAAAATCACCGCCTGACCAAATTCATCCATGCGCTGCTCTTTCATTAAATGCAGTGATTCTTCAAGCAACATGCGCCAACTTTTACGGGTCTTTTGCATAACCCCCATTAAAATCATGCGATCAATCAATTCAGGACGCTGATCTGCTAGACACGATGCCACCACCGAACCCAATGACATGCCCATGACGGATACTTTATCTAAGCCGACAATATCCAGCCAATCACCCAACATCTGACCTAAATCATGCAGTTCTAGCGTTCCTGCCGACTCACCTGTTTCCACATTGGTCATTTGCTGATTGGCGCCCATAGATGGCATATCAATTAAAATGATTGGCCCTGCACGAAAAAGCTGCTCGACACAATATTTATATGAATTAAAGTTTTGGAATGCACCACCAATAATCACAATTGGAGTTAAATGTGCGGTTTCTGGCTGAGCAATTGCCATGTATTCCACTTTCCAGCCGTTGATCCAAGTGGTACGAGCGGGTTGTTTAAAGCTGTGTTTATCGTAAATATCAAAAAAACAGACATGCGAACTTGCGTCCTGTACATCCGTGTCCATCTGGATCATGGAATTCATATTCCTTACCTCCATGCGCATTTTATTTTTATTGTGCAAGTGTTCGTCATTGAACGATTACCCACTTATCTGAATTAAAGTGGCATCCTGCTTATTGTTGTGAATGACATCAATGTCGTTATCGCATCATTCTATACAGGTGCTGATTTTATACGCAACATTTTCTATGACCGCTCATCTACTTTTAAATCATAAAGCATTTCAAAATATTAATTTTTGTGATGAAAGCATTGAAAAATATGAAAAGATTGAACAATTTAGTCGATTTTCCGCTGAGACGCTTCATTGTGCAGGCACAGACTGTTAATATCGAGTTGAAATTTCTAAGTGATCAAACCGCTATGCAAGAGTCTATTGAACAATATATGCAAACGGTAGGACAACAAGCACGCCAAGCCTCTCGTGTCTTAGCAAGCGCTTCTACCCAATCTAAAAACAATGCGTTATCGGCTATTTATACAGCATTGGAAAATAGCGAGTCCGCTATTTTAGCTGCCAACCAAATTGATATGACCAAAGGTCGTAACAACAACTTGGATAGCGCACTGCTTGATCGCTTAGAACTTAACCCCGCACGCTTTAAAGGCATGTTACAAGGTCTGAAAGATGTGATTGGTCTCATGGATCCAATTGGTGAAATTACCGATATGGCTTACCGTCCATCTGGTATTCAATTGGGCAAAATGCGTGTACCGCTAGGTGTGGTGGGCATGATTTACGAATCACGTCCAAACGTAACCCTTGAAGCTGCGTCTTTGGCATTAAAATCAGGCAATGCGATTATTTTACGTGGTGGTTCTGAAGCACTGGAATCTAACCAAGCGATTGCTGCCGCGATTCAACACGGCTTAAAAGCATCAGGCTTGCCAGAAACATCGGTGCAAGTGATTAACACCTCAGACCGTGCTGCCGTTGGGCAATTAATTACCATGTCTGAATATGTAGATGTAATTGTGCCACGTGGCGGTAAAAGTCTGATTGAACGCATCAGCAATGAAGCGCGTATTCCAGTGATTAAACATTTGGATGGTAACTGTCACGTATTTGTAGAAGCACAGGCCGATTTACAAAAAGCCCTGCCTATTGCCCTGAATGCAAAAACTCACCGTTATGGCGTCTGTAATGCCATGGAAACATTGTTGGTCGATGAGGCTGTTGCCGCACAATTCTTGCCACGTATTGCCGAGCTATATGCAGAAAAACAAGTCGAATTACGCGGCTGTCCTGCAACCCAAAAGATTTTGGGTACAAGTGTTAAAACAGCAACCGAAGAAGATTGGTACACCGAATATTTAGGCCCAATTTTGGCAGTTAAAGTGGTTTCAGGAATTGATGAGGCAATTGAACATATCAATAAATATGGTTCACATCATACTGATGCCATTATTACTGAAAACTTTAGTTTGGCGCGTCAATTCTTGGCTGCGGTAGATTCTAGTTCAGTCATGATTAACGCTTCTACACGCTTTGCTGATGGTTTTGAATATGGTTTAGGTGCTGAAATTGGAATCTCTACCGATAAAATTCATACCCGTGGCCCTGTCGGTTTGGAAGGTTTAACCTCACAAAAATGGATCGTGTTTGGCGATGGTCAAATCCGCCAATAAAATCCATCTGTAATTTTGCAATATCCAAATATAATGTTCAGTTTCACAGGAAGCTGAACATTATTCCCTTCTATTTTTTAGACATTGTTTTAAGACACAGTTCCACTACACATTTCTGCCTCACGCTCACTTAAAATAAAAACACCATCAAGATTAGAAAAATCATCAAAAAGAGTGGCGATGCTTATGTTTTATTATTTGATTATTAGTACCTTTGCTTTAGCACTGTTGGTGTCGTTCATTGTCATGCGTCTGTTTTCCAGCTCCATCAATGCAATTTTGGCGCGTATCATCCACGACCCAATTCATGAAGCATGGGCAAAGTACACCAAATTTGCAGGCATGGTGGTCGGCACATCTTCAGGCATTCGTATTTACGATATGGAAAAATACATTACCCCACTCACCTATGCCGAAAATGACAAAAGAATTGTGATTGAACTGACGCAAGAACGCTGGGTATTGGAAATTTACCGCACCATTATTGAAACCTTACAAGGCTTGGCGTGGATGATGTTGGTGTTTTTTATGGTGGCACTGATTGCTTATGTGATTGTCCGTTGGTCGGAAATTAAATACGCTGCCAAATCAAAATAAACCGACAAAGATTGAGGAAATAATTTAAAACAGTTTGCCACTCGCCTGCAGAATGAAGTGTGCTATGTTAAGAGAATACAACAGGAATTAAGCAGAAATTTTAGACCATCATTTCATGAAAAAATGAAAGTTTCGGGCTGATAAATTTTAATTATTTCTGATTTCATGGTCGATAATGCTTAAGTCTAATCTCCTAAAGTCTATCTAGGAGCAATAAAAAACCCATGATAAAACATACGTAATGATCAAGATTGCAACACAATAGATTGCCGTTTGCCATATCTTGCAATGCAGCTTGATTGACTAGGGATAACTTCAATTAGAATTCGGGTACATAAAAGTGACTACATCAGTATTAGTGATTAACTGCGGATCTTCTTCTATCAAATATGCGCTTGTATCTGAAAGCGTTGGAGATCGTATCTTTGGTTTGGCAGAAAATCTAGGTTCTGCTGATGCGCGCATTAAAGGCATTACCGCAGGTGGTGAGCCGCTCGAACTTTCTATTCCACATGCTGACCATGAAAAAGCATTGGAAACTATTCTTGGTCGCTTATCTCAATATAAGCCACAAGCCATTGGTCACCGCGTTGTACACGGCGGTACTTTAACCAAAGCAGAATTATTAACTGAAGAAATCGTGCAACGTATTCGTGAAGCAACTCCGCTTGCACCTTTACACAACCCTGCACACTTGGTGGGTATTGAAGCAACAATGCGTTTGTTCCCAGAACTTCCGCAAGTGGCTGTATTTGATACTGCATTCCACCAAACGATGCCTGCTCACGCTTACCGTTATGCAGTGCCTAAATTCTTATATACCGACCACAACGTACGTCGTTATGGCTTCCACGGTACAAGTCACGCATACGTTTCAGAGCGCGGTTCAGAGTTGGCTGGTAGCTTCAAACAAGGTGGCTGGTTAACTGCTCACTTGGGTAACGGTAGCTCGACTTGTGCAATCTGGAATGGTCAAAGTGTAGACACATCGATGGGCCTAACCCCACTTGAAGGTTTGGTGATGGGTACTCGTAGTGGTGATGTAGACCCAAGCTTACACAGCTTCCTTGCAAGCAACTTAGGTTGGGATATCTACAAAATTGACAAAATGCTAAACAGCCAAAGTGGTTTACTTGGTTTGTCAGGCTTATCGAACGACATGCGTACCCTGATTGAAGCATCTGAACAAGGCAACGAAGATGCAACGCTTGCAATTGAAGTATTCTGCTACCGTTTAGCTAAATCTTTAGCTGCACTTAGCTGTGGTTTACCACGCTTAGATGGCTTATTCTTCACAGGTGGTATTGGCGAAAACTCTGCGTACATCCGTGAAAAAACTGTATCTTACTTGCCACACTTTGGCTTTAACTTCAGCAAAGAACGCAATGACAGCTTAAAACGCGGTACTGAAGGTCGTATTGATGCAGGTACAGGCGGTCCACAAATTTGGGTTGTACCAACTGACGAAGAAGGCCGTATTGCGAAAGAAACTGCGCAAGTTGCAGAGGAGCTAAAGTCAGCTGCAAAAAAGTCTGAATGTGACGCTGCGATTGCTTAAGCAATCGTAGTGCTCAGCCACTTTCAATCAGTCCCTTTACGATTTAGAAAAAATTATGAAAACAATACTTTTGGTTCCTACAGAAATTGGTGTTGGTTTAACATCAGCATGTTTAGGTTTAATTTACGCTTTGGAATGCCAAGGCGTAAAAGCAGGTTTCTTAAAGCCTTTTTCACAAGAATTACAACCTGAAGCAGACCGCACAACTGCGTTGTATCGTCACCTGTTCAAGCATGAAACAGTTGAGCCGATTTCTTATACTGCGCTGACTGAGCGTTTAAAAAATGATGAAAATGACGAATTGCTTGAAGATGCAGTTCGTTTACATCGTGAAATTTCTAAACATCACGATATCATTATTGTAGAAGGCGTGTTGCCAAACGGACGTGATCCATTTGCAACTGAATTGAATGCAAATTTGGCTAAAGCACTTGATGCAAAAGTCATTATTGTCAGCAATGCCGACATCAACAATGCTGTTAAAACAGCGTCAAAAGTAGACAATCAATTACGTTTCTTTGGTGGTGCAACTTGTGAGCGTACTGCGGGCGTATTGTTTATGCGTACCAAAGGTTTACCAGAAGATTCTGCACAAATTCCTGTTACGCTTGATCCAAACTTACGTTTAATTAGCGACACCAACCAGTTTGTCAGCAAAATTCAAACTACACATCCAATGATTGGTAAAGATTGCATGCCAGTGATTGGCTTGGTGCCATTCAGCAATACTTTAAGTGTGCCACGCATGTCGGACTTGGCTGCACACATTTCTGCAGAATGGATTAACCAAGGTGAAGCAGCGCAGCGCCGTGTATTACACAGCAGCTTAATTGCATCGAATATTGAACACGAAATGCATAAATTCGTTGCAGGCGAGCTGATTATCAGTGGTTCTGACCGTGTCGATGTATTGCTTGCCAGTAGCTTAGCCAGCAGCAATGGTATTCCACTTGCAGGTTTGGTGTTAACTGAACATCAAGCACCAAGCGCACAAGCTTTAGAGTTCTGCCAAGCAGCAATGAAAAATGGCTTGCCAATTTTACATACTAAATTGAGCACCTTTGAAACTGCACAACAGTTATTAAACCTGAGCAACGAAATTCCTGTAGATGATACTGAGCGTGCAGAACAAGTTACCCGCTTTGTGGCCAGTCACATCAATGCAGAATGGTTAACCCAATTAATCAGCGATACGCATAAACCACGTTTATCGCCTTCTGCGTTCCGCCATGAATTGGTGCAAAAATCTATTGCAGCGAAAAAACGTATCGTGCTTCCAGAGGGTGATGAGCCACGTACCGTTCAAGCTGCAGCGATTTGTCAATCACGTGGTATTGCCCACTGCGTATTATTGGCAAAACCAGAAGCGGTAGTCGATGTTGCCAAAGCACGCGGTATTGAGCTTCCACACGACTTAGAAATCATTGATCCTGACTTGATTCGTGAAAACTATGTCGAAAAAATGGTTGCGATGCGTAAAGGCAAACTTACTGACGATCAAGCACGTGAACAGCTGCAAGACACTGTCGTATTAGGTACGATGATGTTAGCACTTGATCAGGTTGATGGTTTGGTGTCTGGTGCTGTGCATACTACAGCCAATACAGTTCGTCCCGCATTCCAGCTCATTAAAACTGCACCTGATTATTCATTGGTATCTTCAGTATTCTTTATGCTGTTACCAGATGAAGTATATGTGTACGGTGACTGTGCGATTAACCCAGACCCAGATGCTGAACAATTGGCTGAAATTGCGATTCAATCTGCTGACTCTGCAAAAGCGTTTGGTATTGACCCACGTATTGCCATGATTTCTTACTCAACTGGTACTTCGGGTGCAGGTGCTGACGTAGAAAAAGTAGCGAAAGCGACTGAAATTGCGAAACAACGTCGTCCTGACTTACTGATTGATGGCCCATTACAGTACGATGCAGCATCGGTTGAAAGTGTTGGTCGCTCTAAAGCACCAAACTCTCAAGTTGCAGGTCGCGCCAATGTGTTCATTTTCCCTGACTTGAACACAGGTAACACGACGTATAAAGCAGTACAGCGTTCTGCTAACGTGGTGAGTGTTGGCCCAATGCTACAAGGCTTGAACAAGCCAGTGAATGACTTGTCACGTGGTGCATTGGTAGATGACATTGTGTTCACGATTGCATTGACTGCGATTCAGGCAGAGCAACAAGCAGCTCAATAATTCGTAAAGTTAAGTTTTACAAACCACCTGATTGAAAAATTGGGTGGTTTTTTTATTCCACACTGTAGATTCACAGATCACTACAAAAATTGATTAGCTCCATCCAATCTATTTTTAAAACCTCTGCACCAACCACACCGTATGCCCTGCACAGTCCTGATCTTCCGCGAGCATTTTCACAACTTTAAAGCCATAATCTTTTAACAATTGCCGATATTCATCCTGCGACAAACTGGCGTGATAAAGTGCTTCACCAAACATTTCCCCAATCGCCTCACCCGCAGCAGGTCCACTGCTAAACATTAAAACTGTATTGGCGGTAGACCATTGCGCAAATTTCTCGAACATGCAGCGCTGATCGTTTGGCGTTAAATGAAAAAAGCTATCCCACGCCAAAATACCATCAAAGCACCGATTCAAGTTCACTGAGCGCATATCGGCTTCAATCCAGCACTGTTCAGGAAAATGTTCACGTGCCATCTCCAGCATGCTGTCTGCGCTATCTACTCCTGTAAGTTGATGCCCATGCTGTAATAGATATGCAGCAATAGGACGCCCCGAACCACAGCCCAAATCTAATATTTTGGCCTGCGCAGGCAAATAAGCAAGAAAACGATCCAGCCAAGTTTTTTCATATAACAACTGACCGCGCAAGTCTGTCCACGCTTTTGCATGCCGTTGATAAATGGGGATAATCTGAGCAGCTAAATGCGTGTGATCATTCATATTTACCCCAAACATCATTCCAAAGAAGTCTTTGAACATAGCTGAATTTGCACCAACAAAACAGCAAAATCATGGCCCGTTTTGACGACATAATTTTATGGATATTTCACAAATTCTCTCAAGCTAACGACTGATATTAAACTTTCGCCCAAAGCTTGATCAAAGTGCCCACAATCGCTGCATTTTATCTTATAATTTAGCCCGCTAGCTATCCGCCCGCTCAAGAGATTTTTGATATGACAACTATTATCAAGCAAGATGACTTGATCACTTCGATCAAAGACGCGCTTCAGTTCATTTCCTACTATCATCCACAAGACTTCATCCAAGCGATGAGCCGTGCTTATGATCGTGAAGAAAACAAAGCTGCGAAAGATGCGATTGCACAGATCTTAATTAACTCACGTATGTGTGCAGAAGGTCATCGTCCAATCTGTCAAGATACTGGTATCGTAAACGTATTCCTTGAAGTGGGTTTAGACGTTAAATTTGATTTAACGATGAGCTTGGACGATGCAATCAACGAAGGTGTACGTCAAGGTTACCTAGAAAACTCAAACGTACTTCGTGCATCGGTATTGGCTGATCCTGCATTTGGTCGTAAAAACACCAAAGACAACACCCCTGCAGTAATTCACTACAAACTCGTTCCGGGTAACAAAGTAGATATTACAGTTGCTGCCAAAGGTGGCGGTTCAGAAAACAAATCTAAATTGGCGATGTTGAACCCATCTGACTCAATTGTAGATTGGGTACTTAAAACTGTTCCAACTATGGGTGCAGGCTGGTGTCCACCGGGTATGCTCGGTATTGGTATTGGTGGTACTGCTGAAAAAGCCATGATGCTTGCAAAAGAAGCACTTATGGAAGAAATCAACATGGACGAATTATTACGTCGCGGTCCACAAAACAAAATGGAAGAACTCCGTATCGAGATCTTCGAGAAAGTGAATGCTCTTGGTATTGGCGCACAAGGTTTGGGCGGCTTAACCACAGTTCTTGATATTAAAATTAAAGACTACCCTTGCCACGCTGCAGGCAAACCAGTGGGTATGATTCCAAACTGTGCTGCAACTCGTCACGCACACTTCCAGTTAGATGGTTCAGGTGTAGCCCATATTCAAGCACCTAAACTTGAAGACTACCCAGAAGTAACTTGGGATTCTTCTAAATCTAAACGTGTAGATTTAGACAACATTACTCAAGAAGAAATGAACTCTTGGCAGCCGGGCGATACGTTGTTATTAAACGGTACGATTTACACAGGTCGTGATGCTGCACATAAGCGCATGGTCGACATGATCAACAATGGTGAAGAATTACCAGTCGACTTAAAAGGCAAATTCATTTACTACGTTGGCCCTGTCGATCCTGTTGGTGATGAGGTCGTTGGCCCTGCAGGTCCAACAACGGCAACCCGTATGGACAAATTCACCCGCCAAGTCTTAGAACACACTGGTTTGTTCGGTATGATTGGTAAGGCAGATCGTGGTCCTGCAGCCATTGAAGCGATCAAAGACCACAAAGCGACTTACCTCATGGCAGTAGGTGGTGCAGCTTACCTCGTATCTAAAGCAGTACGTGAAGCAGAAGTGGTTGCTTTTGAAGACTTAGGTATGGAAGCGATCTACAAATTCAAAGTGGAAGATATGCCTGTGTCTGTTGCAGTTGATGTCAACGGTACATCGATCCACGCGATTGCACCAAAAATCTGGCAAGCTAAAATTGGCAAAATTCCTGTTGTAGATGCAGCAGCAGAATAATATTCCAATTTAGCAATAAGCCAAACCAAAAAGCACCCAAATTTAGGGTGCTTTTTTATGCGTGTTAGAAATGAATGAAAGCGATGCGCGAGATAAAGATACAAGCCTTTACCACGTTCTCGGATCCCACAATTTAAAGGGTTGGGTTAAATGTACATCTTCTGCAGGGTCATATTTTTCATGCTTGATTTTTTGTGGCTTTTTACGCAACTTGCCTGTGGTTTGATCTTCCGCGACAAAGTTATAGCTTTCTGTTTTTAGTTGAGTAAATGCAATTTCCTGTTGTGCCGTACTTGCAGGCATGAGCATTAAAGGCCCAGAAACTTCTTTGCGAGTACTTAGGTTTTCTTCATCATACTTAATAAAATACGACTGCCCTGCCTGCACCTGAAAATCCAAATACTTCGGTTTTTGGAAATGTAATGCCCCCAAAGGACGGCTCACACTCAGACGATACGCACCTGGTGCCAGTTCAACCCAGTAATAATGATTGTGTAGTAAACTTGGAATCCGATGTTTGTTGATAAACATACTGGTCGCGACAATTTCCTGTCTGTTCCATTTGGAATCTGGACGATATAAATACACGATGGCAGCATCGGCATGTTGTGCCTGAACAGGTTTAAAATTTTGCCCTAGTTTTTGATTGACCCAACCACCAATGGTCATCATGCCCAAACGGTGTTGTTCTACAAAACCAGGTTTTTGTTCTAAATCTAAAACTTTTAAGGTACTAGGTGGTTGCGTTTGTTGCACCACGTTTTTTTTGCCATGACATCCCAGCAACATTAAACTGGTCACGACCAAGATTGCGACACCACGCATGTCTATCCCTCACTGCGTTTCTTATTTTTGTAAATCACGTTTTTGAAATCACGCTGCAAATTCATTTTGCAATTGTTGTTTTGAATAATGGGCATCCACGCCTAGGTCTAAGATTAACACTGCCTTGATTTTTTTGACAATAAAAAACGTGCCGAAACCTAGCGTTTCGGCACGTTTCAGACGAATAGCGTATTAAGCAGTTTTGCTGCCCAATACTTTTAAGTCAACTTTTTCTTCCACTGGCTCTTCAGCTTTGGCTTGACGCTCGACCCGAAATTCAGGCTTCGCACCGTCTTCAATCACTGCTTCAGTCACCACCACTGTGCCAACATCGGTACGACTTGGTAAGTCGTACATGGTTTCAAGTAAGGCATTTTCCAGAATTGAACGCAAACCACGCGCACCTGTATTACGCTCAAGGGCTTTTTTCGCCACTGCACGTAACGCTGCATCTTCAAAGACTAAATCGACATTTTCCATCTCGAATAAGTATTGATACTGACGGGTTAAAGCATTTTTCGGCTCGGTCAGAATTTGCATCAATGCATCTTCATCTAGCTCGTCTAGCGTTGCAATCACAGGCAAACGACCAATGAACTCTGGAATTAAACCAAATTTCACCAAGTCGGTTGCTTCTACCTGACGGAACAAATCAGACAATTGCTTGCCTTCATCTTTTTTCTTGACGTCTGCGGTAAAACCAATGCCGCCTTTTTCTTGGCGTTGCTGCACAATTTTCTCTAAACCAGAGAATGCACCACCACAAATAAACAAGATATTTGAAGTGTCAATTTGAATGAATTCTTGCTGCGGATGCTTTCGTCCACCTTGAGGGGGAATAGAAGCTACCGTGCCCTCAATCATTTTGAGTAAAGCTTGCTGAACACCTTCACCAGACACATCACGAGTAATCGATGGGTTTTCAGACTTACGCGTAATCTTGTCGATCTCATCAATGTAGATAATGCCTTTTTGTGCTTTTTCTACATCGTAATCGGCTTTTTGCAACAGCTTTTGTACGATATTTTCGACATCTTCACCCACATAACCCGCTTCGGTTAAAGTCGTGGCATCTGCCATTGCAAAAGGCACATCCAATAGACGCGCTAAGGTCTGTGCAAGTAAGGTTTTACCCGAACCCGTTGGACCGATCAACATAATGTTACTTTTTGAAATTTCGACAGGATCGCCTGCTTTATGCGCCTGATTGCTCACTTTTAGGCGTTTGTAATGGTTATATACTGCAACCGATAAAGTTTTTTTCGCAGTATCTTGACCAATCACATACTGATCAAGCGCAGCACGAATTTCATGTGGTTTTGGCAATGGACGTGTTGCCCAATCACCCGACTCAACTTGTTGACTGGTCTGAACCAAGTCTAAGCATACGTCCACACATTCATTACAGATGTATGCGTCCTCGCCTGCAATCAGCTTCCCGACTTCAGACTGCGTTTTACCGCAAAATGAACAATGTTTTTGTCCCTGAGGATGTTCGGACATAGTCACTCCAATATTTCAATCTTTAAAACTTATGGACGTTTTGTTAAAACTTCATCCACAAGACCGTATTCTTTTGCTGCCTGTGCAGTCATGAAATTGTCACGGTCGGTGTCTCTTGCGACAGTTTCATAGTCCTGACCACTATGTTCTGCCATTAAACGATTCAAACGCTCTTTAATGAATAAAATTTCTCGCGCATGAATTTCAATATCAGATGCCTGACCACGGAAACCACCCAGCGGCTGATGAATCATGACACGGGCATTTTCAAGACAGTACCGCTTACCTTTTGCACCTGCATTGAGCAGGAATGCACCCATAGATGCTGCTTGTCCCATACAGTAAGTCACGACGTCTGGTTTAATAAATTGCATGGTATCGTAAATTGCCATACCTGCAGTCACTGAACCACCTGGTGAGTTAATGTAAAGGTGAATATCTTTATCTGGGTTCTCAGCTTCTAAAAACAACATCTGCGCCACAATTAAGTTGGCCATATTATCTTCAACTTCACCCGTCAAGAAAATGACACGTTCACGTAAAAGACGTGAATAAATATCAAAAGAACGCTCACCACGAGAGGATTGTTCGACCACCATGGGAATTAAAGCATTTTCAATTGTTGGAACATACATAATGGTTATTTATTCCTAAATTTGTGTGACACGACTCATGTTCACAATATGAGGGATAATTGTCTAAATTGCAAAATATTCACGGCTTAAATCATAGATATTTTGAGTAACAAGCGATCAATCTCTGAAAAAAATGTAATCCGCGATGCAATAAAAAAGGCGCACGAAGCGCCTTTTTGTATCAAAACAAATTAGCCTTGTTGACGAGCTTGCTGCTCTTTCAATAAGTCTTCATAGCTTACAGTTGTATCTGTAACTTTTGCAGAAGCTAAGATGTGATCTACAACCTGGTCTTCTAAAACAACAGCTTCAATTTGTGAACGTTGTTGTTTGTCGTTTTTGAAATATTCGATCACTTCGCTTGGATCTTCATAAGAAGAAGCCATGTCTTCGATGTACGCATCTACACGCGCTTGATCTACTTCAAGTTTAGCATTTTCTAATACTTTGCTAACCAATACGCCAAGTTTTACAGATTTTTCAGCTTGTTCTTTGAACAATTCATCTGGAAGCATGCTTGAGTCAAATGCTTTTGCACCTTGCGCACCAAACTGTTGTGTGAATTGCTGAATCATTTGTTGACGTTGACGGTCAATTTCTTGAGCAACCATTGCAGACGGAATTTCAACCTCGTTTGCCGCAACGAGTGCATCAAAAGTTGCGCCTTTTACTTGGTTACGTAAACCGTTTTTCACTTCACGTTCCATGTTTTTACGAACGTCAGCTTTTAACTTTTCTACGCCTTCTTCTTCAGAAATACCGAAGATTTGTAGGAATTCAGCATCAATTTCTGGAAGTTTTTGCTTTTCAACCAGCTTCAATGTGATTTTGAATTGTGCTGCTTTACCTGCAAGGTTCGCTGCTTGATAGTCTTCAGGGAAAGTTACATCAATCACTTTCTCTTCGCCTTTTTTCATGCCCACGATACCATCTTCAAAACCAGGAATCATGCGACCAGAACCAAGTACCAGTTTAAAGTCTTCAGCTTCACCGCCTTCAAACTTCTCGCCATCTACGGTGCCTTCAAAGTCAAAAGTCACTTGCATGTCTTTTTTCGCCATGCCTTTGGTTTCAACCCAAGAAGCACGTTGCTTTTGAAGGTTTTCAAGCATTTGTTCAACATCGCTATCATTTACTTCAGAAGACTTGCGTTCAACTTCCAAACCGTCAAATTTCACTTCAACTTCTGGATAAACTTCAACAGTCGCTTCATATACTAAAGCGTCGTCTTTCATTTCAGTTTTTTCGATGTTTGGCATACCCACAGCATTGATTTTTTCTTGTTGGATTGCTTCAAACACGGTGTCACGAATAATGTCGTTAACCACTTCTTGATAAATACCCGCACCGTATTCACGACGAACAACGTTTAGAGGCACTTTACCTGGACGGAAACCGTTGATCTTCACAGTTTTGGCAGTGCGTTTCAAGCGAGCTTCAAACTGCTCGTTAATACGGCTCGTCGGTACAGATACATTTAAACGACGGGCAACGCCCGAAACCGCTTCAGAAGTTACTTGCATGGCTTCCTCGATATAGTTAGTAATAACAGTTTATAAAAAAGTGCCATATTATATGACAACATTTAAGGATATACAAAATACGATCTGATCTCGACTGAATTTTAATTCGTTCGCGGAACATTTTTTGTAAAATTTCAACTTTTGTATATTTTTTGTTGTAAATAAGAATCCTTATCATTATTATTAGCCAAATTCTTCATGAATGATTCTAATTACCATCTAGGTCCAATTGGCGTCATCAATTCATTATTAGAGATTTTATTTTATGGCTAAGTTTAACCCACACCCGCTGTATCTTGCTTTACTTGGGGCAGCATCAACTTCAGTTTTTGCAAATAGCTCTACCGATGCGACTTCAACCCATCAACTTTCCACGATTGTGGTTTCAGCGGCAGGGTTTGAACAAGAACTAAAAAATGCCCCTGCTTCTATTAGTGTGGTCACCAAAGAAGATATTGAAAAGAAAAATGCCACTAGCATTGCTGACTTACTGGCTGATGTCCCTGGAGTCGATATTCGTAACGGCGTAGGTAAAACCTCAAACTTAAATATCGGTTTGCGTGGTATGGGGCAAGAGTACACGCTGATTCTGATTGATGGACGTCGTCAAACCACATCTTCAGATGTCACTCCGAATGGTTTTGGTGAAACTGCGAGTGGCTATTTACCCCCTCTTGCCTCAATTGAACGCATTGAAGTGATTCGCGGCCCTATGGCAACACGCTATGGTTCAGAGGCAATGGGCGGTGTGATCAATATCATTACCAAAAAAGTCTCTGATGAATGGAATGGAAATGTCACTGTCAGCGGTAATGTGATGGAAAGTAATGCCGAAGCAGATTCATGGAAAACCAGTTTTGTCGTCAATGGACCACTGATCAATGACCGTTTAGGCTTACAACTACGTGGTAGCTATTTAGACCGTCAGCGTTCAGAACGCATTCAGGGCTCAACAGGTCGTGACCCACGCCCAAGTACAGCAGACAATTACGATGTTGGTGCTAAACTCGACTTTAAACTGGATGATCAAAATTCATTTTGGATAGATGGTTTTCATTCTAGCCAGCAATATAAAAATGAAGATAACCGTTTAGGGACTTTAGATACCGCAACCAAAGCATCAGGTTATAAAGATGAATTAGAATTCAACCGTACTCAAATTTCTTTGGGACATGAAGGTAATTACGATTTTGGGATTTGGAAAAGCTATGTTAGCCATTCAGACACTGAAACTAAAGGTCGTACTCTACCAACCGATGCTTTTGACAAAACTGCGCAGCAGAACAATCCACTCATTGGCAGTGACCGTACTTTAGAAAATACCGATCTGGTTGCAGATAGCCATCTAATTTCCACCTTTGGTGCGCACAAAGTTACAGTCGGTGCAGAATATAAAAAGCTCACCATTCGTGACAATATTGCTCAACATAAAAGCGGCAAAGATGAATTTGAGAAAGACTCTTGGGCAATCTATGCCGAAGATGAGTGGAGCTTACTCGACAATTTGACCTTCACGTTTGGTACACGCTATGAAGACCACTCTGGTTTTGGTGGCGAGTTTAGTCCACGTGCTTATTTAGTCTGGAATACCAATGATATTTTAACCATTAAGGGTGGTGTCAGCACAGGTTATAAAGCACCTTCGCCTAAGGCACTCTACGATGGTTTAATCAATATGAGTGGTCAGGGTTCGACCTATGTATTTGGTAACTCTGCTTTAAAACCAGAAACATCGACCAATTACGAACTTGGTTTTAATTTACAGCCTAATGATCAGCTGAATTTTACCGCCACAGGCTTTTACAGCCAAATTGAAGATGCTATTGTTTCCCAAGACATCTCTAATTTAGCGATTTGCCCTGTAGATGATTGCTCTAGAAGTGTAAATGCCAACGAAGCCAAAATCTATGGTGCTGAAGCTTCTTTGCAGTACAGCATTATTCCTGAATGGAATGTTAAAGCGGCCTATACCTACACCAAAAGTGAAATTACAGATGGTAAAGATGAAGGATTAAATTATAACAATAATCCACGCAATGCCTTTAACCTAACTTCGACTTGGCACATTAATCCGAACGTTGATATATGGTTACAGCATGAATATAAATCAGATCGTACTCGTTTTAGTTCTAAACCTACAGGTGGTAATAACCTAATTATTTATAATATGTATGGAGATAAATTAGCTGGCTATAACTTGTTTAATTTAGGTGCAAGTTACTCACCGACAGACAAGATACGCTTCAATATGGCTGTGAACAATCTTCTAGATAAAGACTTCACTGAACATAAAACAAATGGCAATGTTACTGGCTACAAGTACCTTAGCTTAGGTTCAAGCATACAAGGTACTTACATTTCAGGTCGCAATTACTGGCTCTCTGTTTCTTATGACTTCTAAGCCTTAAATTTCTTTTTAAACCCTGCTTCGGCAGGGTTTTCTACCTTTTCTCTCTCCTTTTCTTACTGTTCTATCGTTTTTTTAAATAAAAATATTGATAATGATTATTATTTTCAAGTAAAAACCACACAAACCTACCGCTCACACATTGAGATTGATAATGATTCTCAATACAATTAGCAACACTTGTTATAGACGTCATAACAATAACTTCACACTTTATTCACATTTTGAGCTTGAACCAACGAATAAAGCATGACCTCGTGTTGGTTCACACTTAGGGAAATCGCATAAATGGCACAGATCAAAAGTCGCAAACACAACCGCTCTGCGCAACTGATGGCTTTAGCCGCCTCTCTTCCACTACTTGCTCATGCAGCAAACCCTGAAGATGACGTCACCCAGCTTCCCACTATTACGGTTAAATCTGAAGCTGAAAGCAAATACAAGGCAGATAACTTAAGTTCCGCAAAATACACTCAGCCGTTGTTAGATACCCCACAAACAATTTCTGTGATTAAAAAAGAAATGCTACAAGAACAAGGCGCAACGTCCTTAGTTGAAGCCTTACGCAATACACCAGGCATTACCCTACAATTGGGAGAAAATGGCAATACTAGTGCTGGCGATGCCTTTCAAATGCGTGGTTTTTCCACCCAAACCTCGACCTATGTTGATGGTGTCCGAGATTTAGGCGCAATCAGCCGTGATGTATTTAACATTGATCAAATTGAAGTTGTCAAAGGCCCATCGGGTTCAGAAGCGGGTCGTGGTGCAGCATCTGGTTATATCAATTTGGTCAGCAAATTACCGCAAAGTGAAAGCAGTCAGGAAATTTCTGCAACTTATAACACAGCACAACATACAAGACTCTCTGCAGATATTAACCAGGCCATCAATCCAAATACCGCCTTTCGCCTGAATGTGATGGGGCAAGAAGGCGGCATAGAAGGACGCGACTATATTGAAAACAATAGTTATGCCATCGCCCCTTCTATTGCCTTTGGATTAAACACTGCCACACGCCTTTATTTATATTCTCAACACATCAGACAACGCAATATTCCAGATGGTGGCATTCCAACTGTGGGCATGCAAGGCTTTTACAATACCGATTCACTGTTAGCCACTGCGCCTAAAGTCAATCGGGAGAATTTTTATGGCCATGTCAATGACTATGAAGATGTCGATGCTGATATGTTCACCGCAAAAATTGAAAGTGATTTAACCGATCAACTCAAACTGACCAATATCACCCGTGTAGCGAAAACCCACATGAATCGGGTTTTAACAGGCATCAATACAGGTGCAAATGGTCTTCGAACCAATGGTTCATCAAACCCTGCCGAATGGGAAGTGAACCGCTCCCGCCAAGGCGTCGATCAAGAAAATAAAATTCTGGCCAATCAAAGCACTTTAAACTGGAGTGTCAAAACGGGCGCAGTACAGCATGATGTTGTTGCAGGCATGGAGTTTTTAAAAGAACAGCAATCTAGCAAACTCATGGCAACCCAGATGCCTGGCGAAGCCACTGCCGATACACCGTGGGCCAATCTTTATCACCCAGACCGCAATCAAGCCATGCCACCACTAATTTACAATGGTGGTTATACCGATGGTGAAACCCAAACCGCAGCCGCCTATTTATTTGATACTTTAAAATTTGGAGAGCGTTTTCAACTGAACGGCGGCGTGCGTGTAGATTATTATGAAACCGATTATCAGGGACTTACTCTGCCACGTGGAGGAAATGCTTTGGTGGCTGCCGATCTCAGCACCCACGATACGCTGTTCAGCTGGAAACTTGGCGCTGTATATAAGCCTACATTAAATAGCAGTATTTACGCTGCGTATGCAAAATCACTAACGCCACCCGGCAGCACCAACTTTACCCTGTCTGAATCAGGCAATGACGCGATCAATGCGCAGCCTCAAGAAACTCATCATTATGAAGTAGGCAGTAAATGGGAGTTACTCCAAGGGAAACTGGCTTTAGCTGCTGCAGCATATCGTACAGAAAATGAAAATCAATCGACTATAGATCCAATTTCTCAGCTTGCTGTACAAGAGGGTAAAAAACGGGTCGATGGCATTGAGTTGAGTGCCGTCGGTCAAATGACCGAAAACTGGAATTTGTCTGCAGGCGTTGCGCACATGAAAGTGAAACAACTGAATCAACGTTCATCGAGTGCCACAACCTTATCGGAACGTTGGTCGCCAGAGTGGACTGCAAGTTTATGGTCGACCTATGACTTGGCGGGCTTTAAATTAGGTTTGGGCGCGCGTTATGTCGATGAACAAAAACGTGTTGTGACTGATAGCAATGCACCAGCCAACATGCCAAATATTCCAGGCTATGTCGTGTTTGATGCATTGGCAGGCTACAACTTCAACAATAATGTCTCGTTAAATTTAAACCTTTATAACCTTGCCGATAAAGAATACATCAGCACGCTAAACAATGGTGGTGGTCGCGTCGTGCTTGGGCAGCCACGCTCGGCAGCAATCAGCTTAAACTACAAGTTCTAAGTTATAGCAAATCTGTAGTAGCCCGCTTAAAACAGGCTACGGATTTAGATTCGAGCGATAGATTATTTTTCATACCATCTATTGCTCGAACTTTGCATGCCGAACAACGCTGTAGAATGTTCAGCAGTTTGAATTCAAACTTTTTCAGGAAGAATCGGTATGATGCTTCACATTCCAGAAGTCCTCAGCAAAATGCAAGTCCAACGAATTTGTGCTGAATTGGACACCGCAGATGCATGGCAAAATGGTCAACTCAGTGCAGGGGCTCAAGCACAGAAAATTAAACAGAATTTGCAGTTTGACCTGCAACATCCGAGCTATGCAACACTGTCACAAGACATCCTCAGCGCACTGAAACAGCAGACTTTATTACAGTCGTTCGCGCTCCCTTTGCATATCCTCCAGCCGATGTTCAATTGTTATCAAAACACAGCAACCTATGGCAATCATGTTGATAATGCCGTGCAATATTGCGCACAGGTACAACGTCCGATTCGCACGGATGTGTCCATGACCCTTTTTTTAAGTGAGCCTGAAGAATATCAGGGCGGTGAACTGATTATTGAAGACAATTACGGTAGTCATGAAGTCAAACTCAGTGCAGGTGATGCCATCGTGTACCCTGCTACTAGTTTACATCGGGTCGAACCTGTTACAGCAGGTCAAAGAATTGCAGCGTTTACATGGTGTCAAAGTATGGTAAAAGATGACTGGCAACGCAGTATGCTGTTCAATTTAGATATGACTATTTTGCAATTGCGTCAACAACTTGGAGATACAGCAGAAGTATTGGCACTGACTGCACATTATCACAATCTGATTCGTCAATGGAGTCAGTTATGAATAGCCTCCCCTTGGCAGCTTTGAATCACATTCCGCCACACTTACACACCATTGCCGACTATCAAAAACAGGCACAATTACACTTAGATGCAGCCACTTGGGCCAATTTAGAAGGCGCTGCGGGTGATGAGTATAGTCTAAAAAACAATCTACGTGCGTTTGCCGATATTCAATTGCTGCCCCGCCATTTAAATTCTTTTTCAGGGGCAAATACGCAAATTCAGCTCTTAGGTGAACACTATCCCCACCCAATTTTTTTAGCTCCCGTAGCTTATCAACAACTGTTTCATCCGCAGGGGGAAGTTGCCACAGCGCAAGCAGCATCTGCCCTACAAGCGCCTATGATTCTCAGCCATTTAAGCACCACCTCAATGAGCGCACTGAATCAGGTTTCAGCCGCAGCAAAATGGTTTCAACTGTATTGGCAAGGCAGTCGTAAAGCCGCTTTGGATTTGATTTTTCAAGCTCAATATCATGCTTTTCAAGCGATTGTACTCACGGTTGATGCACCCCACATGGGCATTCGGGATCGTGAACGTCGCGCTTATTTTCAATTACCTGCACATATTCGGGCAGTATATCAAACACCTGTGAACACCTCTCATCTCAAGGAAAATCAGCATCCTCTTTTTGATGGATTGATGCAGCAAGCCGCCACATGGGAAGATATTGCTTGGCTAGTCCAACACAGCCCACTTCCTATTTTACTCAAAGGAATTTTACACCCTGCCGATGCACAACAGGCGTATCAATGCGGCGTACAAGGGATTATTGTGTCTAATCACGGTGGTCGAGTTTTAGATACCGCAGTCAGTCCAATTCAAGTTTTAAGCACGATGCGAAAAATTTTACCGCACGATTTCCCTATTCTATTGGACAGTGGTATCCGTCGTGGCACAGATATTTTTAAGGCATTGGCCTTAGGGGCAAATGCAGTATTAATTGGACGGCCATATATTTATGGCTTGGCAGTTGCAGGTGCACTAGGGGCAGCACATAGCATCAAGCTCTTAAAAGAAGAATTTGAAGTCACAATGGCACTTATGGGAACAAACTGCATCGAACTAATCAACAGCAGTTATATTTATCACCAAAACAGCCAATAACCGAAAAATATTTCACAGCACATGCCGTATATGTAAAAAACAGGGAATTATTACCCTTGCAGATCAATTAAGATACAGATATTGGTTTACAAGTGCCATGATTCTACTTTTAGCGATAGCCTCCTGAAAACAGCTTGTAAATTGATAGAATAGACACAATCTATATTTATAGTAAGTTGCCGTTATCCACGCGATGCAACCGCTACTATTCAAGGAGTTTTCACATGATGTTGGCAGATCCAAGCAAAAAATACCGTCGTATGTACCAGCGTGTCGATTTACCAGACCGCCAATGGCCAAATAACGAAATTACCAAAGCGCCAATTTGGATGAGTACCGACCTACGTGACGGTAACCAAGCGATCTTTGAGCCAATGAACATCGAACAAAAATTCAAAATGTTCCAAATGCTTGTGAAAATTGGTTTTAAACACATCGAAATTGGTTTCCCATCGGCATCTCAAGTTGACTTCGATTTCACGCGTAAATTGATTGAAGAAGGTCATATTCCAGATGACGTGTATATTGAAGTCTTGGTACAAGCGCGTGACCATTTAATCGCACGTACTTTTGAATCTTTACAAGGTGCTAAACGTGCGATTGTGCATATTTATAATGCCAACTCGCCAACCTTCCGCAACAAAGTCTTGAATGTTGATGTCGCGGGTGCCAAACAATTGGCGATCAATGCAGCTAGCAAAGTAAAAGAATACGCAGCAAAGCAACCTGAAACAGAATGGGTATTCCAGTACAGCCCAGAATGTTTTACTGCAACTGAGTTGGAAGTGGCTAAAGATGTTTGTGATGCCGTGACTGAAATTTGGGAAGCATCGCCAACCAATAAAGTAATTTTAAACTTGCCTGCAACGGTAGAAGTGTCTACGCCAAACGTGTATGCCGACCAAGTAGAATGGATGCACCGCAACATTGCGCGTCGTGATGGCGTGATCATTTCAGTACACTGTCACAATGACCGTGGTTGTGGTATTGCTGCATCAGAATTGGCAATTATGGCAGGTGCAGACCGTGTAGAAGGCTGTGTATTTGGTAATGGTGAACGTACGGGTAACGTAGACGTTGCTGCAATTGCCTTGAACATGTACACCCAAGGTGTTGCACCAGAGTTGGATTTCTCCAACATCAACGAAATTATTGCTACAGTTGAAGAATGTACAGGATTGCCAGTGCATCCACGTCATCCGTATGCAGGTGATTTGGTGTTTACAGCATTCTCTGGTTCACACCAAGACGCGATTAAGAAAGGTTTTGAATTCCAGAAAAACGAAGAAATTTGGGATATGCCTTACTTGCCAATCGACCCGAAAGACTTAGGTCGTGACTATGATGCGGTGATTCGTGTCAACTCACAATCGGGTAAAGGCGGGATTGCTTACTTGTTAGAATCGAACTACAACGTGACTTTACCACGTCGTTTACAAATCGAATTCTCACAAATTGTGCAACAACGTACCGATGAGCAAGGCACTGAAATTAGCGCAAGCGAAATCTGGAACTTGTTTAAAGACACTTACGTTGCAGTAAAAGATGCGCACTATGCGACGAAAAACTACAAGTTGTCTGATGAAAATGGCAATCAGGTCATTGAGTTAGATGTGGTCGTGAACGGTGAAACGCAACGCTTACGCGGTGAAGGCAATGGCCCAATTTCAGCAATTTTGAATGCACTTCAATTACCAATTGATGTTTTGAATTATGAAGAACGCAGCATTAGCTCTGGCGCACATGCAAAAGCGTTGGCATTGATTGAGTTGCAAGTCAAAGGTACAGGTAAATCTGCCTTTGGCGCAGGGGTACATGACAACATCGTGACCTCATCTATTGATGCAATTATTGCCTGCACCAACCGCTTGATTGAACAAGGTGTGTTAAGCACAGATCAAGTGGTTGCAGCAGCAGTATAATCTTGCGCTAACATGTAAAAGCATTTTGAAAAGGATACCCCAAGTGGTATCCTTTTATTTATTCATCCTCAGGATTTAAGGCGAATTATTCCCGTGTCTTTCCCAGTTGACTCAGTAGGCATTGTTGTTCCAAAAAAATTCCAATTTGAAGAACCTTTAGAACTCGAATGCGGTCGTGTTCTGCCCCGCTTTGAACTCATGGTCGAAACTTATGGCACGCTAAATGCCGATAAATCCAATGCGATTCTGATCTGTCATGCGTTGTCAGGGCATCATCATGCTGCGGGTTATCATCATGCCGATGATAAAAAAGCAGGTTGGTGGGATGCCTGTATTGGCCCTGGAAAAGCCATTGATACCAGTCGTTTCTTTGTGGTGGCGCTAAACAATATTGGCGGCTGTAACGGTTCTACTGGCCCCACATCGCCTAACCCTGAAAATGACAACCGTCCTTATGGCCCAGACTTCCCGTTAGTTACGGTGCGAGATTGGGTAAAAACCCAAGCCATGCTGTCTGATCGTTTAGGCATTGAGGTCTGGTATTCGATTATTGGCGGCTCTTTGGGTGGTATGCAGGCCTTGCAGTGGTCGGTAGATTATCCTGACCGTCTGAAAAAATGCGTGATTATTGCCAGTGCACCAAAACTGTCTGCACAAAATATTGCCTTTAACGAAGTCGCACGTCAGTCCATTTTATCTGACCCAGATTTTCATCATGGGCGTTATTTGGAACATGACAGCTATCCAAAACGTGGATTGATTTTGGCACGCATGGTCGGACACATCACCTATTTGTCTGAAGAAGCCATGAAACAGAAATTTGGTCGTGACTTAAAATCTGGCAAGTTTATGTATGGTTTTGATGTCGAATTTCAGGTCGAAAGCTATTTGCGCTATCAGGGCGAACAATTTAGCCGTAATTTTGATGCCAATACCTATTTAATTATGACCAAGGCACTGGATTATTTTGATCCTGCACGTGAATACGAGCAATCCTTACAAAAAGCCATGGCGAATACAAAATGCAAATTTTTAGTGGTGTCATTTACCACCGACTGGCGTTTTAGCCCTGAGCGTTCGCAGGAAATTGTGGATGCGCTAATTAGCAATCATAAACCTGTCAGCTATTTAGATATTGATGCCGAACAAGGACACGACTCGTTCTTGTTCCCAATTCCACTGTACGTGAAAGCCATGCGTGCTTTCTTAGGTGGAACAGAACATCTTCAAGCAACCCCACAGGAGGCCGTGTAATGCGTCTTGATCAGCAACTTGCCGAAAAGTGGATTAAACCCAATTCTAAAGTACTCGATTTGGGTTGTGGCGATGGTGAACTGTTGGCACACATGAGCAAACAGCATAATATTCGTGCATACGGATTAGAAATTGATCAAGAAAAGATTGCAATTGCGATCAGTCGCGGGTTAAATATCATCCAACAAGACTTGAATTTGGGGCTTAGCCGTTTTGCCGACCAGTCTTTTGACTATGTGGTCATGGCACAAGCCTTGCAAGCAGTAGATGCACCTGACGTATTATTAAGAGATATGGTACGTGTGGGTAAACAGGCAATTATTACCTTTCCGAACTTTGCGCATTGGAAGACTCGCTCTTTTCTTGCCTTAAAAGGGAAAATGCCTGTTTCAGATGCATTACCTTATATGTGGTACAACACCCCAAATATTCATTTGTGTACGTTTCGTGATTTTGAGGCACTTTGTGCCGAAAATAATATTCGCATCATTAACCGACTTGCCGTGAATGGGAATCAACAAGATAGTTTACTCAGTAAGCATCTGCCTAATTTGTTTGGTGAAGTCGCAATTTATCGAGTGAGCGCTCTATGAAAAAACTATTATTAAGCACCACGCTATTGGTTGGACTGTTGAGCATTCAAGCCCATGCAGATTATGTTTCACCGTCATCTTCTGTAGCGAGCCAAGCGGCTCGATATTCAACCATGGATATTAACGGCTTGATTAAAGCAGCCAAAGCAGGTCAGGCAGGCGCACAATTTTACTTAGCGACAAAATATCAACAAGGTAAAGACGTTCAACAAGACAGCCGTCAAGCGTTTGCTTGGTACAAAGCTGCGGCAGATCAAGGTTTATCGGCTGCGCAATTAAATGTAGGTCGTATGTTGGCAGATGGTATTGGCACGAAAAAAGACGAAGTCTTAGCACGTCAATATTTTGAAAAGGCGGCTAGCCGTGGTGATAACCGTGCCAGCTTTAACCTTGCCATGATGGAAGAACAAAAGAAAAACTATATGGGTGCGTATCAGTGGTATGAGTTATCTACCCGTGATGGCATGCTCGACAATAAAGTAATTTCTTTGTCTGAAGGTAAGAAAACCGCTTTGGCAGCTAACTTAACTCAAGAACAAATTCGTCAAGCACGTGACCGCGCAGACCAATGGATTCAAGCGCAATAAATTTAACTACGTTTGAAGTGATCTCAAAGCACCTTCGGGTGCTTTTTGTTTTATCCGAAATAAACTGCCTGCATGGCCTGTAGCAGTTCAGGACTGAATTCTTCTACTGCAGCAGAACCTAATACCGCATCTATACCACAATGCGGACAAATTGCGGTTTGCTCATCATCACACCAATCTTCAATTTCGCTATAAGCAAAAGTTTCCAGACAGTAAAAACAGCCAGAACGCTCACTTTGCTGCAATAATGTACGGTGCTGACTCGAATAACGGTAGATCTCTGAAATTTTGCTCATCATGATTCCCCTATTTTTTATATCTCAGCATAATTGGTATGTATTAAAACAAATCTATCTAAGATTAAACTTTTAAGTCTGCAAAATCCGTTAAAATATCCAAGATTATTTTGAATTAAGATCTGAATTATGGCTGCAACTGATTGGCGTGCTCAAGGTACTTTGGTTTTAGCAAGCAATAACAAGGGAAAAATTGCAGAATTTGAAACCCTGTTTGCGCAATTAGACTTGCCTGTGCAAGTGATTCCGCAAGGTCAACTAAATATTGAAGATGCTGTTGAAGATGGTTTGAGCTTTGTTGAAAATGCCATTTTAAAAGCACGCCATGCCGCAAAAATTTCAGGAAAGCCTGCCATTGCAGATGACTCTGGTTTATGTGTGCCTATTTTAGGCGGCGCACCGGGGATTTATTCTGCACGTTTTGCAGGCGAACATGGCAATGATGCAGCCAACAATGAAAAACTTTTGAATAAACTCAAACCACTACGTCAAGACGGCGCAGCAATTGAAGGTATGTTTGTTTGTGTTTTGGCTTTGGTTGAACATGCCGATGATCCATTACCACAAATTTTCCAAGGTATTTGGAAAGGCGAGATTTTAGCAGAAGCTCGTGGTGAAAATGGTTTTGGCTATGACCCGCTCTTTTGGTTTCCTGAATTGGGAGTGTCGAGCGCAGAAATGTCGAAAGCAGAAAAGAATAAAATCAGTCACCGTGGTCAGGCGATGCAACTGTTTAAGGCAAGTTTACAAGCTTAGATTTAACAGATGTGATTGATCTTACAGCCCGTTTTCAAACACGGGCTGTTTTATTTTCAAGCTTTACAAATCAGGTCAAACATCCCTTGTCGTCAAATCGCAACACATTCGTCACCGCATTGTCATACAGACCTGTTGAGATAGGCTCAACTATTGAGAGGTCTAAATCATGGCAGGATTATCTATTTGGCACGTGCTAATTTTTGCAATTGTGGTCATTTTATTATTTGGTACATCTAAGCTTAAAAACTTAGGTAAAGATGTAGGTGGCGCGGTCAAAGATTTTAAAAAATCAATAAAAGATGATGAGGCAGAAGCGGCGCAACTGAAAGAACCTCGTACGATTGAACATCAAGCCAATAGCAGTGATGTAAATTCGACTGTAAAGCATTAAGGCTGAGGGTTTGAGATTATGCTCAATATTGGAATGACGGAACTGCTGATTTTCGGCATCATTGCATTATTGGTGCTGGGTCCTGAAAAACTCCCTGAAGCAGCGCGTTTTGTCGGCAAGTGGTACGCTAAAATTAAACGTATGGTCAGTAATGTTCAAAATGACATTGACCGCGAATTGCGTTTATCTGAATTACGCGAGCAAATGCAGCAAGAAATGGCGCGTATTCAGGAACTTGAAGCAAAGATGCAAGCACAAATGCATGAAATGCAGCAAGAAAAAATATTTGAAGATACAACTGCAAAAAGCACACATTCCCCGCATGCCGTATCAAAAAATACCTTACAACAGCATCATTACACCTTGGTTTTAAATACTGAAAAAACCTCTGCGGTGTTACTCCCTAAAACTAAAATGACATCACATTCAAATTTATCTGCGCTACAACATACTACAGCGCCCTATACTGAAATGAAGGTTGCAGTATGAGCCAATCAAACGCTTCTGAGCTTTCACATTTGCCTGTGAAGGCAGAGCAAGCCGCATTAGAAGAAATGCCAATTACCAAGCACTTGATGGTGCTGCGTAATCATCTTTTTAAAATTGTAGGGCTTATTCTTGCCTTATTCTTCTGTTTATTGCCCTTTGCCAATAAAACTTATCAAGTATTGTCGGAACCATTACGTGCACAGTTGCCACATACATCAACCATGATTGCGACTGATGTTACCGCAACCTTTATGGCGCCGTTTAAACTAAACTTTTTTGTCGCGCTGTTCATTGCGATGCCATTTATTTTGTATCAGATTTGGGCATTCGTAAAACCAGCGTTATATGAAAAAGAAAAAAGTTTGGCGCTGCCTTTGCTGATCGGCAGTATTTGCTTGTTCTATATCGGAATTAGCTTTGCTTACTTTGTCGCCTTGCCATCCATTCTGCACTTTTTCATTAGCGTTTCCCCTGAAACAGTCGCCCCGATGACCGACATTAATAGCTATCTTACGTTTTGTTTGAAGCTGTTTTTGGTTTTTGGTTTTACCTTTGAGATTCCAATTGTCACACTTTTGCTGATTATGATTGGTGTCGTGTCTACGCAAACTTTGGTTGAAAAACGTCGCTTTATTATTGTTGGCTGTTTTTTTGTGGCCATGTTTGTCACACCGCCAGACGCTTTATCGATGATCATGCTTGCCATTCCGATGTGGATGCTGTTTGAAATTGGTTTGTTTTTTGGCAAATTAATTGAGAAGCGCCGAGTCAGTCACAGCTAATCTAAAATATTGAATTTTAAAAAGAAGCACATGGTTGCTTCTTTTTTTGTGCGTGTAGATCACAACTGAACGGATTTAATCAGTTTGACACATAAGCTTAACCCGCATGTCATGTTTAGCCACTAATTTACATATAACTTTCAAACGACTAAGCAATTTGCTAGGAAAAAAAATGACTGATTTTATGCCTTACAATGAAGATCAAGAGTTGGATAATAACACTTCAGACAATATGCACTTTCGTGACATTCTAGAACAACGCATGAGCCGTCGCAGTTTAATTAAAAAAACTGCAAGCGGTGCAGCAGCTTTAGCTTTAGCTTCTTCTTTATCTGCATGTAGTGATGATGATGAAGATACAAATGTAACACCACCAACAAGTAAAGAAGAACCCAATACCAAGCCTGAAACATTAACATTTAAAGCTGTAGATAAAAATTTAAATGATATTGTTACTGTTCCTGAAGGTTACCAAGCAACTGTATTATATGCTTTAGGTGACTCAATCAATCCTTCTTATAGCAATTGGAATGCAGATGCAGATGTTCCATCTGGCCCAAGTTTCCAATTCCGCTCTGGTGACTGTCACGATGGCATGAGCTATTTTGGCTTAAGTACTAAAACTGGTCGTTATGATGAAAATGCATCAGATCATGGCTTATTGGTTTTGAACCACGAATATATCAACCAAACCTTCTTACATCCAAAAGGCGCAACTAAAAAGGATGGACGTCGCCCAGAAGATGAAGTGATTCGTGAAGTAAATGCACACGGTATTTCAGTCGTTCATATTAAGAAAAATGCTGAAACTCAAGCTGTAGAGATTGTGAAGTCATCACCATTTAACCGTCGTATTACAGCTTCGACTGTCATGGATTTTGCAGGGCCTGTAGCTGGTTCTCCATTACTGCACACAGCATTCTCTCCCGCTGGTCGTCAAACTCGAGGCACACAAAATAACTGTGGTAATGGTTATACACCATGGGGCACTTATTTAACTGCTGAAGAAAATTTTATTGGTTATTTCCAACGCTCAGGTACAGACCAATACTCAGCCCGTAGTGAAGCTGAAAAAATAGCACTTAAACGCTATGGCTTAGGCTTAGAGATCTCTTATCAAACTGAAAAAAATGCAGACGGTAGTGTTAAACGTGATGCGAAAAACAACATCATTTATATTTTAGATGCTGATGGTAAAAAAATTCCAGAACGCGATGAGCAAGATCGCATCGTGTATTTGAATAAATCTTCACGCTATGGTTGGGAAACAGCAGAAGCTGGTTTTGAATCTCAAGACATGTATGATCGTTGGGCTGCTAACGTAACCAAAGAGTCTGCAACTCAAGACTATCGTAATGCGCCAAATACATTTGGCTGGATTGTAGAAATTGATCCATTCGATAGCCGCTCAAACCCAGTAAAACGTACTGCATTAGGTCGTTTTGCTCACGAAGACTGTCGCGCCAGCCGCGCAATTGAAGGGCAAAAATTTGCATTCTATATGGGCGATGACTCGCGCGGTGAGTACATCTACAAATTTGTATCAGATGCAACATGGGATCCTAAAGATGTGAATGGTGGCTATCGAGCTGGCGACAAATATATGAATTCAGGGAAATTCTATGTCGCTAAATTTAATGCATCAGGCACAGGAGAGTGGATTGAACTGGCTTATGGTAAAAATGGCTTAACCGAAACAAACGCTATTTACCCATTTAGCTCACAAGCGGATGTCCTTACTTTTGCTCGTCTTGCAGCAGATGCTGTAGGAGCTACAAAAATGGATCGTCCAGAATGGGTTGCTGTAAACCCTGAAAATGGTGAAGTGTACGTGACTTTAACCAATAACTCGAACCGTGGTTCAAGCTATGCAACAGATCCTGCAAACCCACGTAACTACACCGATCCTGAAGGTGGTAAAGGTAACGTCAATGGTCATATTATCCGCTTTAAAGAAGAGAATACTGCAGCAACATCATTTGAATGGGATATCTATCTATTTGGTGCTGAAGCAAGTATGGATCCGACAATTAACCTTTCTAATTTAAGCGATGCAAACGACTTCTCAAGTCCAGATGGTATGTGGTTTGACCCACGTGGTGTTCTTTGGATTCAAACAGATGATGGCGCATATACAGATGTTACAAACTGTATGATGTTAGCAGCACTACCTGGTCAAGTTGGTGATGGCGGTGTTGTAAAAACTGTTGGTGATCAAAGTACAATTGCTGGTGCTCAAGTCACCGATAAAAACTTACGTCGCTTCCTTGTTGGGCCAAAAGAATGTGAAATTACAGGTGTAACCATGACACCTGACTACAAAGCAATCTTTATTAACGTTCAGCACCCAGGTGAAGATTCAAAGAGTTTTGATGCGCCAAGCAGCCATTGGCCTGCAACACAAACTGACATGAACAATAAAACTGCACGTCCTCGTTCAGCAACGGTTGTCATCACCCGTAAAGACGGCAAAGCAATTGCTGGATAACATCCATAAATTAAAAATGCCGACATCACGTCGGCATTTTTTATGCCTCAATGTTCAACTGTTGCTGCACAATATCTCCCTTTTGCTCACCATATTGTGTTTTTTCCAGCCATGTAAATTGCTGCGCCTGCATACGTAAAAAATTGGAACAACGTGTACCGTAAAGTGGACTTTGAATAAAAGTCGATGACAACAACGCTTCCATCTCCAATGAAATCCCTGTTTGCGGTAACAATTCAGATGCAACTTTGCGTTCATCTTGCAAAATATCCCACGCCGCAGCATTTAGCTCTGCCGTTGCAAGATCAGGCAATTGCAGCATCGGTAAAAACTCCTGCGTAAAGCGTTTGCGTAAGCGTGCAGTTTTCTCCCAAGGGTCACTCATCAATCCATTCGACACCACATAAACGCCTTTAGCTAAAACCTGCGGCGCTTCTCCACGGTTACTCATGTACACCGCTTGAGTGGTGTCACCCACAAATAAATTAAAACCTGCATATTCACATTGCTGTTTTTCTAAGGCTTGCGCAAAACGGATAGGCGTTTGCTCAGATTCTAAAAAAGCCTGAATAATATGCCCACGTGAAGTTGGATATTCACGAACATCATTCGCATCACGATAATTGGTAATCACAGCCCAGCGTCCCGATGGGGTAATGCCCATCCACGTACCGCCCGATTCTAAATCTTGCCCTGCAACAACTGGACTATCAGACCATGCTGCCAGTGCTGCTGTCGGACGCCGATAGAACTCATCTCGATTTGAAATCAAACACAGTGGTGTGTCTGTCAAGACCTGCCAAGCCAATGCCACAATACACATAATTTAAACTCTTGATCTTTACACATTGAATGTACAACATTTTTCATCACATTCAGCTAAAATCTGTGCAAAACAGAATCACAAGGAACAGGAATGCTCACCTATCCAAATATTGACCCCGTTGCTATTTCGCTCGGGCCTTTACAAGTCCATTGGTATGGCTTGATGTATTTACTGGCATTTTTATTTGCATGGGGTTTGGCAACTTACCGTGCCAAACAACGTGGCTGGACACCAGACATGGTTTCCGACCTGATCTTTTACGGCGCTTTGGGCGTGGTGATTGGTGGACGTGTCGGTTATGTGTTTTTCTACGGCTTTGAACAATTTTTGGAAAATCCACTGTGGTTATTCCAAGTCTGGACAGGCGGCATGAGTTTCCATGGCGGCTTTCTGGGCGTGATTTTAGCCATGCTGTTCTGGTGTAAAAAATACAAAATGACGTGGTTTCAAACTTTGGATTTTATTGCCCCATGTGTACCTACAGGTCTAATGTTTGGTCGTATTGGTAACTTTATTGGTGGTGAATTATATGGTCGCCCTGTGACCGATCCGAATTTTGCTTTGGGGATGATTTTCCCGACCGATCCTTTACAATTGGTACGTCATCCATCGCAATTGTATCAAGCCTTATGTGAAGGTCTAATCCTGTTTATTGTACTGTGGTGGTTTAGTTCAAAGCCACGTCCACGCATGGCAGTGTCTGCCCTATTCCTGATTGGTTATGGTTTGGCGCGCTTTGTTGTCGAATTTTTCCGCGAACCCGATCATGGTCAGCTCTTTATTGCATGGATGAGTAAGGGACAATTCCTGAGCTTACCAATGATTTTGGTCGGTTTCTGGATGATGTGGTATGCCTATCAAAAGAAAATTTATGATTGGGGGCCGCAAAAAAACAGCTAAGCTACTACCCATTTAAATGCAGGTTTCATCCATTCAGGCGAAGTCAATCTTCGCCTTTTTTATGCTACAGTGCTATCTATTACTTACACTTTTCAGACATCAATATCTCACATGCTTGAATTTTGGTTTAACCCACAGGTTGCGGTCACAAAGAAAATTGCCCTGCTGATGGTGATCGCGCTGGTCACTGCAGCGGTATACTTCTTAGAACCCTTAAAGCTCGATGCGATTTTAATGTTTCTGGCCACAGGTATTGTTTTTTTAATTTGTCGTTACTGCAAAATTCATTTTACTGCACAACATCCCACAGGTTGGTTGGCACGACTATTGACTTGGATTCCACTGGCGTTGTTACTCGCAATAATTTTCATGCAGATTCAACACGGTGAAATTTTACTGTCGGGTGCACAAGGCATTGGCTTTACCGCTTTGGCCATTTGCCTGTTTTCACCACTGTCATTGCTGCATCAACATCACACTTCCGACTCACAATAAAGTCACAACTTTAAAAACTCTGCTATTATTCTTTGTGATTTAATGGGCATCGAATCGCCCAACCAAAAATATTCACTTTTGCTTGACCAGAGAACGCTATGCGCCAGTATTTAGACCTACTCCAACATATTCTTGACCATGGTGGCGACAAAGGTGACCGTACCGGAACAGGTACGCGTTCTGTATTTGGGCATCAAATGCGTTTTAACCTTGCGCAAGGTTTTCCACTGCTGACCACCAAAAAAGTGCATTTCCGCTCTATCGTGATTGAGCTGTTATGGTTTTTAAAAGGCGATACCAACGTCAAATATCTACAAGAACATAAAGTCAGTATTTGGGATGAATGGTCTACTGCAGAACAAACCGCGCGCTTTGGCCGTCCTGAAGGTGAACTTGGCCCAGTGTATGGACATCAATGGCGTAATTTTGGCGCAACACAAAAAGCCGATGGGTTATATGAGCAAGATGGTTTTGATCAAATTGCATGGCTAATCAATGAAATTAAAACCAATCCAAATTCACGTCGTTTAATCGTGTCAGGCTGGAACCCGAATGAAGCAGGACAAGTGGCTTTACCGCCTTGCCATACTTTATTCCAGTTTTTTGTGCACAACGGCAAACTCTCATGCCAGTTATATCAACGCAGTGCCGATGTGTTTTTAGGTGTACCTTTTAATATTGCCAGCTATGCTTTACTGACCCACATGATCGCACAAGTCTGTGATTTAGAAGTCGGAGATTTTGTATGGACAGGTGGCGATACCCATTTATATACCAACCACTTTGAACAGGCACAGTTACAGCTATGCCGTGAACCATTGGCTTTATGTCAGTTAAAACTCAATCCTGAAATCAAGGATATTTTCGACTTTAAATTTGAAGATATTGAAATTGTAGGCTATGAGTCACATCCTGCAATTAAAGCGCCTGTCGCAGTTTAATTACCTGTTGCTAGATTTAGCATCTCAACATTTAAAGGATCTGAACATCCCTAAAACACTTTGCAGACTAAGAAAATACGAGCCAAATTTATGTCATTTCAAAATTTAGAAGTTGTACACGTGGTGGCGATGGATCAACAGCGCTGCATTGGTCAGGGCAACCAATTGCCGTGGCATATTTCGGCAGACCTCAAACACTTCAAAGAAATTACCCAAGGTGGTGTGGTAGTAATGGGTCGTAAAACCTTGGAGTCGATGGGACGCACTCTACCTAAACGTGTTAATTGGGTAATCACTCGTGACCCAAACTGGGCTTTTGAAGGTACAAAAGTGGCGCACAGCATTGAAGATGCGTTGCAGCAAGCCGTTGCCGATGTTCAAGCCTCAGAAAAACCAAACACTTTATTTATTATTGGTGGTGGTGAAATTTTTAGCCAAACTATGCCGATTGCTGACCGTTTGGAACTGACGCATATTGAACTAGATGTTCAGGGAGATGCGCATTATCCTGCCATTCCTGCCGAGTTTAAAAAAGTGGCCTCAGAACAGCATGTCGATGAAAAATCAGGGATTGCCTTTGAGTTTGCCCGCTATCAAAAATAATGCTGACAGCCTTGGCAATATTTGATTATGATGACTTAAACGGAATTTAACTTTGCCTCAGGAATGGCGGATGCTGCATTTCATCTTCAGTTTAGGTGTCGTTCTTTCTTCTATTTGGCTCAGTATGGCCTTGTGGATTCATCAGCCTTTGGGTTGGTTAATGAGCCGTGTGCTGATTGGGACTTGGCTAGCCTTCACCCTCAGCATTTTGGGCATTTATATCACTCAGCATTTGCTCAGTCGCAATCAGGATATTTTGGTTTATCTTTTGGGTTTTACCTTGGGGCTGTTTTGGTATTTTGGGATGGATGCCAAGCAAGACCGTGACTGGAACCCTGAAGTAGCCCGTATGCTGCATTATGAACAAGTACAAGATCAGGTCACGCTGCACAATGTCCGCAATTTTGACTGGCATGCCGATGGTCGCTATACCGAACGTTGGGAAACCCGCCAATTTAACCTGAAACAGATTACGGGGGTGAATATCATCACCTCTTACTGGATGGGGCCAAAAATTGCGCATACCTTAGTCAGTTTTGACTTTGCCGATCAAGCGCCACTCACCTTTTCCATTGAAATTCGCAAAGAAAAACACGAAGAGTTTTCTGCGATTGGTGGCTTCTTTCGGCAATATGAACTCAGCCTTGTCGCTGCCGATGAAAAAGATATCATCTACACCCGCAGCAATATTCGGGGTGAGCAAGTTTATTTTTTCCCGATCCAGCTCAATCCACAAGAAGCACAAGCACTGTTTCAGGAATATCTGCATAAAGCCGATGCTTTAGCCGCCAAAGCGCGTTGGTATAATACGTTGACCAGTAATTGCACCACGCTGCTGTTTGACATGATTCAGGCAGTATCTCAAAAACGTTTCCCTGCCGACTATCGTCTGTTTGCTTCGGGTTATTTACCCAATTATTTATATGATTTGCATGCGCTGGATCATCGTTGGGATATGCAAACTTGGTATCAACGCGCCCACATTAACCCACGTGTGGAAAACTTAAAAGATATCCACAGTCAAGACTTTTCCGCGCTCATTCGACAAGGCGTGCAGCTCGATTCTTCAGCAAACATCAGCACGCCTTATTCGCATCCGACTTATCAGAACAAAGTGCTGCCCTGACCTATTTTGGTCATTTTGCGCAGATACAATCAATTCAGAGAAAAAACCACACCATATCTTGGAAAAAGTTGCAGCAAACATACAAATTTAACTAGAGCCACGGCGCATAATTTGTTTAGATAGCAACAATTTCAAAAAATTAGAGATCATTCCATGCTAAAAAAATACTTCGGGATCACCTTATTGGGTGCAATGATTGCTTTATCAGGATGTGAAACTATGCCAACTCAAACGAGTGCAAGCCAAATTAGCGCAATCAATCAAGCCAACTTAGTACAACGTACATGGACTGCTACGCAATTGGGCAACAGCATGTTAAAAACAGAAGCAAACCGCCAAAACTTGCCATATTTAAACTTTGATGCCGCCACACAAACAGTCACAGGTTCAGATAGTTGTAACCGACTCAGCGGTAGTTATGTCGCAGGACGTGACACCCTACAATTGGGGCAATTGGCAACCACGCGAATGGCTTGCTTAAATAACAACAACTTAGATCAGAAATTTCATGAAGCCCTAAATAAAGTGACGCATTATCAGGTCTATGGTAAAACCCTGAAATTGCTAGATCGCCATGGAAATTTACTGATTCAATTTGAAACACCAACGGCTGCACGTTAACGGCTAAGCCTAATAATAGACAGGCTTAAAATGGTTTATTCATAAAATATAAGGACAAAATCATGCAACAAGCATTGTTTGGTGGCGGATGTTTCTGGTGTGTCGAAGCCGTATTTTTACAACTGCAAGGCGTAGAAAAAGTCACCAGCGGTTATGCAGGTGGACATACCTTAAACCCAAGCTATGAAGATATTTGCCGTGGCGACAGCGGACATGCAGAAGTCATTTTGATTGATTTTGATGAGCAGCAGATCAGCTATTCACAATTACTTGAGGTGTTTTTTGCCACACACGACCCAACCACATTAAACCGTCAGGGCAATGATGTCGGCACACAATACCGCTCTGTGATTTATTATTTAGATGCTACACAGCAACAAGCTGCCGCCGAGATGATTGCAGCCTTACAAGCTGAAGGTGTGAATGTTGTGACTGAACTCAGTGCAGCACCTGAATTTTACCCTGCAGAAGACTATCATCAGAATTTCTTTGCCAAAAATCCAAATCAGGGCTACTGCAATTTTTCCATTCCACCGAAACTGAATAAATTATGCAGTAAATTTCAGCATTTACTGAAAGTATAACCATTGGATTTAAAAGCAAGTACAAAACGGTGATACTCATCTTTTGATGACATCACCGTTTACACCACTATTTATTTTACAAAAGTCGTCCAGACAAATGCCTGAGTACGTCCTTGTAAGGTCATCTTCAACTGATCGCCCGACTGTAATGCTGCCACCCCTGCAGGTGTACCAGTCATTACCACATCACCAGGTTCTAAACTAAATACTTGGCTAATATCTGCCAACAATGCCGCAATATCAAAAATCAATAAACTGGTATCGCCTTGCTGACGTAATTCATCATTAATGTCCAAACGATATTGCACGTTTTTCCAGTCCTGAATTTCCGATACATCCACCCAATCTGCCAACACACAAGAACCGTCAAACGCTTTGGCTCGTTCCCACGGCTGTCCTTTTTTCTTGAGTTCATCCTGCAATTCACGCAAAGTTAAATCCAAGCCCAAGGTCACTGCACCTACAGCATCCAATACTTTGGCAGGATCTGTGTCTGCATTTAAAGGCTGGTCAATGCGTAAACTCAATTCACATTCATAGTGACAATTGCCCCAGACCTTATTCCACGTAATCCCATCACTTAAACTGCGTAAACTGCTTGGCGGTTTAATAAATAACACAGGATGATCAGGTACAGCATTACCTAATTCTTTGGCATGGTCTGCATAACTGCGACCGACACAGACAATTTTAGATGGACGTGTACTCATGATCATCCTCAAATAACTCGTAAATTGGGAAAATTAGAACTTACTTTTTAAAAGTATTTTCAAAAACCGTTTGTTCTGCAGGCAGATTAAATGCACGTTTCGGTACAATCACCACTGTACGATTTTTTAATTCCAGCATATAGGTGAGTTTACCCACAGCGAAATTTTGCACCTCGTTATAATGAAATACCTGTTTACGACCATTGGCATACAGCTCGGCATAGTCCTGAAATAAATCAATGCCTTGCTCGCTTTTTCCAAATTGGTATTTTACAAACTGGCGTTTAAACATCATTGGCAAAAACCAATAACGCATTAAAGTTTGCAAGATTAAAAAGAAAGCACCGAGTGCAACATAATAGCGACCTACCCCATCGAAGCCCAAATAAAAGCCCCAAGCAATAATCGCCACACTAATCAACGGTGTAATAAAACGGGTAAATTGTTTTTTACCAAAAGTCGCAAGGGCAAAGCCGTCTTGAGATTCTTCTAAATTTAAAAAATAGCGCAAAGACAATGCTGGCTGCGTGTCAGACATAAGCTCATCATCAAGTCATTCAAATTGAGCTAAATCTTACACTAGATTGAGCACTTTCCTTATTTTTTTCGTGTTTATTCGCTCAAAGCCAGACGTAAAACAATGGTCATGCTTTTGACACAGAAATTTCATCATTTTTAGATAGTGTAGATGCAAAAAAACCGCATCAAAAGTGCGGTTTTTTATTTCAAGTTGGTGCGCTCAGAGAGATTCGAACTCCCGACCCCTTAGTTCGTAGCCAAGTGCTCTATCCAGCTGAGCTATGAGCGCGACGACTTGATGGGGTGCATTATACGTGTTTTTTTCTGGCTGTTAAGTATTAATTCATCATTTTGCAATCAAATGCACAGATATTGGACGATTCAAAAGAATTTTAACGTAAAACCATGAGTACGCTATTCTTTTTAATAAACTGATTATTGTTTGAGTTTACTAAATTTCAGGCACAAAAAAACCGCATTTAAGCGGTTGATTGTTCAAGTTGGTGCGCTCAGAGAGATTCGAACTCCCGACCCCTTAGTTCGTAGCCAAGTGCTCTATCCAGCTGAGCTATGAGCGCATTACTTGTGTGCCAATTTAGGCGATACGTTACTGTTCGGTTTACTTATTGGTGCGCTCAGAGAGATTCGAACTCCCGACCCCTTAGTTCGTAGCCAAGTGCTCTATCCAGCTGAGCTATGAGCGCGACATAAGTAAAGCGTGGCGGTGAGAGAGGGATTCGAACCCTCGATACAGTTACCCGTATGCGTCCTTAGCAGGGACGTGGTTTCAGCCACTCACCCATCTCACCGTAACGTGCCGCCATAATACAAATTAAGTGCTAGCACTGCAAGCTTCGATACCACAATTTTTGCATATTTTTGCTCAATTAAATATTTTTTAAACAATTTTCAGGATTCATCACCAGAATTACGCCTGAACTTTTGGCAATCGCTGCACAAAAACTAGAAACATCGTAAAATAACGACAGAAAACACATTATTGCAATCATTTACGTGCAGTCTTTCCGTACATGACTTATGCTAAACCTATCTTCTGACATGAAGTTTATTCCATGATGAAAAATTGGGTCGATCCTGAAGCGAAAGCTGAAGCCGAACGCTACGAAAATCCTATTCCAAGCCGTACCTTAATCTTAGAAACCATTGAAACCTTGCAGGCGGCACAGTCACATGCAGACTTGGTAGAGCATTTTGCGATTGCCGATCAAAAAAGTATTGATGCCCTGAGCCATCGTTTAATTGCCATGGTACGTGATGGTCAGCTCATGAAAGATGGATTCAAGTTCCAGCTGGCTGCAGAACAACCGACTCATGACTCCACGGTTTACATCAACAGTAAAGGTTTAGGCACAGCCAATATTGCAGGTCATGAAGATATTTTATTGCCTGAACGCGAACTACGTTTGGTGTTTAATGGCGATCAAGTCAAAGTCCGCCAGACTTCGGTAGATCGTAAAGGCAAGGCATGGGGCTTTATTACCGAAGTCACCCAGCGTCGTGTCAAACAAATCATTGGTAAATTGTCAGAATACGATGGTGAATATTTTATTCAGCCTGCCCAGCCAAATAGCCATCAACCCATTACCCTTGAAAAAGAATTAATTGAACATGCCCAAGTTAAATTGGGCGATTCCGTGCGCATTGCCATTGACGACTATCCAACCCGCGAAGAATTTGCCACAGGACATATTATTCAGTCGATGGCAGACAAAGCCGAAACTGAAATTATTATTCCGCAAACCATTTTAGAATTTGGTCTGCCGTATGAATTTCCTGAAGATGTCATTCAAGAAGCCGAAAGCTTTCAAGAACCGACAGCCCAAGACCGTGAAGGACGTGTTGATTTACGCGATTTAGCCTTAGTGACTATTGATGGTGAAGATGCCCGCGACTTTGACGATGCGGTATACGCCGAAAAACGTCCAGGCGGTGGTTACCGTGTCGTAGTCGCAATTGCCGATGTCAGCCATTATGTCCGTACAGGCAAACCGTTGGATGATGAAGCTCAGGAACGTGGGACTTCAGTCTATTTCCCGCATTTTGTATTGCCGATGTTGCCTGAAGCTTTATCGAATGGCTTATGTTCGCTGAATCCGCAGGTTGACCGTTTGTGTATGGTCTGCGATTTAAAACTGTCACGCGCAGGTCGGGTCACAGGTTTTGAATTTTATCCATCGGTCATGCATTCCAAAGCACGTTTAACCTATACTCAAGTGGCACAATATTTTGAGGGTGATAGTGCGGCAATTCCAGAAGATCGGGAGGTGCGCAAATCATTAAATACTCTGTTCCAACTGTATCAAGTGCTGAAAGGTTTACGTGCTGAACGTCATGCCATGGAGTTTGAAACCGTTGAAACCTACATGACCTTTGATGAGTTAGGTGGAATTAAAGAAATTTTGCCGCGCAGCCGTAACGATGCGCATAAACTGATCGAAGAATGTATGTTACTCGCCAACGTCGCAGCAGCAGAATATGCACTCAAACATGATGTGCCGATGCTGTACCGTGTGCATGAACCGCCAGAGTTTTCACGTATTCAAAAAGTCCGTGATTTTGTCAAATTACTTGGGCTACATTTTCCAGAACAACCCACTCAGGCCGACTATCAAGCGGTGATTGAAGCCACTAAAGATCGTATTGATGCACCAAGTATTCACGCGGTGTTATTACGCTCAATGATGCAAGCCTATTATGGCGCCAATAATTCAGGTCACTATGGTTTAGCTTACGATGCCTACACGCATTTCACTTCACCAATCCGTCGCTACCCTGACCTATTGTTGCATCGTGCCATTAAAGCGCATTTAAAACAAAAACCATCACCACTTTCGGGCGCAGCTTTAGATGATGCAGGCGAACATTATTCTGCAACTGAACGTCGTGCCGATGAAGCCTCACGCTCTGTCACCACATGGCTAAAATGCCACTATATGCAGCAGCATTTGGGTGAAGAATTTGTGGGCGTAATTTCTGCAGTAGCCGAATTTGGTTTATTTGTTACTCTCAAAGACCTTTATGTCGATGGCATGATTCATGTCAGCCAGTTGGGCGATGACTTCTTTGTATTTGACCAAGCCAGCCAAAGTCTAATTGGACAAGCACGTGGTCAAAGCTTTAGCTTGGGCGATGAAGTTAAAATTAAAGTCGCGGCTGTCAATTTAGAAGATCGCAAAATTGATTTTGAGCTCATGCAGCAACTCACCCATGCAGGTAGTGCTATTCGTATGCGCGCACCGCGCGTGGCAAAACCGTTCAGCCGTGAAGCCACTGAAGAAGTTTTTTCTGAGCGTCCAAGCAAGGCGACTTTAAGTGAAAACGGTGAGCAACCTGTGCCGAAGAAAAAGCCAAAAAGCAAACCGAGCTCTTACGGTAAAAAAACCTCAGCGAAGTCGGAAGCTAAACCGAAAGACAAAGCCAAAAAAAAGACCAAGGTGAAAAAGAAAAAAGCCAATGCCAAGTCTAAATTGGACTAGCATCAACTATTTTCAACTTCTTTCTAACAACTTCAAAAAGAGCTACGGCTCTTTTTGTTTTTGGGGATCGCGTCAAACAGCCGTATTGTGCTGAATTTATCACCTTGATTAGCTAAATCTGCCCTTATGCCTTGATTTCAGCCCTCAAAAGCCCTACATCTATAAATCATGAAAGAAATTTAGATGGCACTCAAAAAATGAAATTACAGCAAGCAACTTTACCTGTTCCACAGTTTGATCAAATTACCCTGGCAGATTTAAAACAAAAAATTGAGCATGCTATTCAGCAGGGACAAAACTTTTTAAATAATCTGACTGCAGTACCTGAAAATACGACGGCGCAATTAAATGTTTTAGAACAGATTGATCAGCTCGAAAATAACATGAGCGAAGCATGGGGCGTGCTGTCACATTTAAATGCGGTCATGAATAATCCTGAAACCCGCGAAGTGTATCAAGCGCTGTTACCAAGTTTAAGCGACTACTACACTCAATTGGGTCAGCACACGGTGTTGTATCAAAGCTATCAACATATTCACGACGCCAACACCTTTAAAGATTTGCCTGCTGCACAACAAAGCGCAATTCAACTGGCATTGCGCGACTTTAAACTGTCAGGTGTGGCCTTAGAAGGTGAAGCTAAAAAACGCTATGCTGAAATTTCAGCGCGTTTATCGCAACTGTCATCAGACTTTTCCAATCATGTGTTGGATGCCACCCAAGCCTATTACAAAGTATTGTCCGAAGATCAGCTCAAAGGTTTACCGCCAAGCAGCGTTGAATTGCTGAAACAATATGGTCAGCAACGCGAATTGGAACAAGCTGTGGCAACACTGGATATTCCTGCCTATTTAGCCATTATGACCTATGCCGATGATCGTGCTTTGCGCGAAACCTTGTATCAGGCATACACTACTCGCGCGTCCGATCAATCAGCCCAGTCTGAATTTGACAACACCCCGATCATGGAAGAAATCTTGCGTTTACGTCAAGAAATGGCGCAATTGCTCGGTTTTAACAACTATGCAGAATTATCCCTTGCCAGCAAAATGGCACCAAGTGTCGAGGCGGTCGATCAATTCCTGCGTGAACTGGCAGAACATGCGCGAGCACCTGCAGAACAAGAAATTGCCGAACTCAAAGCCATTGCCGCCCAAGATGGGATTGATACCTTACAACCGTGGGATACAGGCTACTATTCTGAAAAATTAAAATTACAGCAATTTAACCTTTCACAAGAAATGTTAAAACCATATTTCCCTGCACCGAAAGTGGTTGAAGGTCTATTTAGCATCGTCAAGCGTTTATACGATGTCGATATTATTGAGCGCGCTGCCCCTGTTTGGCATCCTGATGCACGTTATTTTGAACTTGAAGATCAAGGTCAAGTGATTGGTGGTTTTTACTTTGATCTATATGCCCGTACAGGCAAACGCGGCGGCGCATGGATGAGTGGTTTCCGTTCACGCATGCAATTGGCACAAGGTTTACAAAAACCAATTTGCTATATGGTGTGTAACTTTACCCCACCTGTTGCAGACCAACCCGCGCTTTTAACGCATGATGAAGTCATCACCCTATTCCATGAATTTGGACATGGCTTACATCACATGCTAACTGAAGTAGATAATATTGCTGTGGCAGGTACACATGGTGTCGCTTGGGATGCGGTGGAATTACCAAGCCAATTCATGGAATTTTGGACTTGGGATCAAGATAGTTTAGATATGCTGAGTGCGCATATTGAAACCCAAGACACCCTGCCAGAACACCTGCTTAAAGCATTGTTAGATGCACGTTTCTTCCAGTCGGGAATGCAGAGCCTGCGCCAAATTGAATTTGCCCTGTTCGATTTAAGTATTCATCGCAGCAACCCTGCTTTAAATGCGGAACAGATTCAAGCCATGCTAGATGATATTCGTCAAAACTATGCCGTTGCGCCAACTACAGCTTACAACCGCTTCCAGCACAGCTTCAGCCATATTTTCGCAGGCGGCTATGCTGCAGGATATTATTCATACAAATGGGCAGAGGTTTTGGCCAGCGATGCCTTTGATCGCTTTGAAAATGAAGGGCTATTTAACACCGAAACTGGCAAGCAGTTTAGACAGTTTATTCTAGCAGTTGGCGGAAAAGATTCAGCGCTTGACGCATTTATCAATTTCCGCGGACGCGAGCCAAGAATAGACGCACTATTACGTCATCAAGGTTGGACGAACATAGTCAAAAACGCTTAAACTAAGAACTTTAGATGAAGTTAGGGGAGTCGTGATGACCATTAAACGTCGTTTCATTGCAGGCGCAAAATGTCCGAAATGTCAGGCGATGGATCGGGTTGTCATGCTCACCGCTGACGAAGCTGAATGGATCGAATGTATCGAGTGTGATTATACGGAAAACCGTCCAACACATATTGATGAACCTGAAATCCCAGAGGTTTCAGATGAAATTGGGGTGATCCAGTTTAAGCCGCGTCAGTCAAAGTAAAACAATAAGGTTCAACAACGCATGACTGAAGATCAACGACATAACCCTAAGCTTTTATGGGCGATTACGGGTGGGTTAATTATTGTCATTATTGCCGTATTTATCTTTCAATGGATGGGCGATAGCGACAATACTGCGCCTATAGAAACTGCCCCAACTACGGCGTCTGTAGCGAAAGCTGTACCTGCTGAAGCAACGCCATTGCAAGAAGATGAAGCAGCACCAAAACAGTTGGTCACAGAAGATTTACTCAAAGCACCTATATCTGAGAATGCAGCGCTTGCCAAAGAAGAAGTGGCTAAATTAGATGACATTCAAAATCAGCTGAATGATCAACGTGCCTTATTAAAACAGCAACATAACGATGCCGATGAATTTATTAAACTGAAAGAAGAACAAATCAAAATACTGGAAGCCCAACTGGCACAGTAAGCCTCCTCTGCTTCACATCAGTCATTTTAAAATACGATAAAGGGTCAGTGTTGTAGCCAATTTAAGCTAGAATAGCCAGAGGTTATTCTGGCTTTATTTGTATGACATCTTCTGGTTCTGCCCAACAAAATTTGCTCAAAGCAATTATGCTGTTGACCTGCTCTGCCTTTCTGTTTTCACTCATGGGAGTGTGCGTTCGTTACGCATCAGAAACGGTAGATAATGCCACAGTGGTATTTTTCCGTAATTTCATTGGTTTGTTTATTTTTATCCCGCTCATTTTCAATAAAGGCTTGGGCTTTTTTAAAACTGAAAAGTTATGGATGCACACTTGGCGTTCGGTAGTCGGATTAACCGCCATGTATGGTTTTTTCTACGCGATTGCCAATCTAAAACTGTCCAATGCGATGGTCTTCACCTATTCATCGCCTATTTTTATTCCCTTAATTGCATGGCTATTCCTTAAAGAAAAAATCACCAAACCAATGCTATGGGCTGCGTTCATTGGTTTATTTGGCGTGTTATTTGTCGCCAAACCCGATGCAGGTATGTTTAATAGCATGTCCGCAATTGGACTCAGTGCCAGTTTTTTAGCAGCGATGGCTTTTGTCACGGTACGCGCCCTGACTCAAACCGAACCGCCTGAACGCATTGTGTTTTATTTTTGCATGATTGGGACACTCATTTCTGTTGTACCGATGTTCTGGTCATGGCGTCCTTACAACTTAAAAGAATTGAGTTTTTTAATTGGTGCAGGATTGCTGGCCAATATCAGTCAGATCTTTATGTCCAATGCCTACCGTCTTGCCCCTGCTGGGCAAATTGGCCCTGTCAATTACATTGCGATTATTTTTGCAGGGATTTGGGGCTTTAGCTTTTGGCATGAAACGCCAGACTTATTTAGTTTAATTGGCTTTGCCCTAATTTTGCTTGCCATTATTTTGTGCAGTCCACTGTTACAAAAACACCTGAATCATCACTCCCCGCATTCATAATGCTGCTTTGTATTCCCTGCATATCAACCTATTAAAAAAACACCCCGTAGTGAACCACAGGGTGTTTTTAAATAATAAGATGACAGTGATTAAGTATCCATGTGCTTATTCATACCAGCCGAATAGCTTGAACGCATACGGTGCATAGGCAATAATCAACATCGCAGGAAGCATCACAATCATAGGCAAAATCCAACGCTCATAACGATAATAGAACGATTTATGACGAACTTCTGCATCGGCTGCAGCGACTTCTTCATCTCCAATCGACTGCCTTGCCAATAAGTGATTCAGCGCTACAGGTGGCGTCACATAGCCTAATTCAAAACCAATTAGGGTAATCATCCAGAAATGCGCAGGATGTATCCCATATTGATAAGCTACAGGCGCAACCGTTGCAGAAATTAGAATCACCGCACCGAATGGATCCATAATCATGCCCACAAAAATCATCAAGGCAACAATCAGGCTAATCACAATAAAGATGCTGCTAATGTCGGTTGGGAACGCTTCCATAATTTCAATGCGTTCTAAATAGCCACCTACACTGACTGAAAGCGCCATCAAAATTACCAATGCCCCAATATGTCCCACCGTTTCACTGGTCGATAAATGCAGAGCTTTGAAGAAACCATACTGACGCAATGGTGAATCAGGTGCAGTCAATAATGAGCGCTCAGATGAAGCTGCTGTCTGTTGTGCTACAGGCTTGTGATCTAAAGTCTGATCCCACTGCCCCATCGCTGGAATAGGCGCAGGTTCATGGCGCAATTTATCAAACAACACCATCATCAATAAAATAACCGGCATCATTACAGGTGCAGTAAATTCATTCATATTGGTGTCTAAAGCATATTTATAGAACAACCAAATCAACACAAAAATGAGGATATATGGTAGTACAGGGCCAAAAGCACGTAAGGACAATGGCGCAGCTATGTTCGGTGCAGCAATGCGGAATTTATTTTCAGCAAAGAACAACGAAATCACTAAAAACAGGGTTGAAGTCAGTAGGAACACATACAAACCATAGTGATACAGCATATCCGTTGTGACTTCTTTATTCAGCGATGCCACCACAACAATCAATAGGCATGGACGAAGCACGACCCCCATTGAACCCGACATAGCTGTTGCCGCCAGTGCAAACTGACGTCGTCCACCCGCATTCCAAACTTCTTTATAAATGATCGCACCTGCAGCAATGACAAAAATCCCCGATGCACCGGTATAAGCCGTTGGTAATGCAGCGGCAATCAGAATCAGCCAGGTTAAGGTTTCAGGTGCCAAATTCCACGGACGCAGAATATTCAGGAACAAATCCACAATTCGGGTTTGTTTGAGCAACATCCCCGCCCAAATAAACAATGCCAAGTTCAGGAAAATACTGGAGAATTCGACCAGTTGCCCCAAGTAAATCCCTTGCCCCATTGGATAATCCATCAGGATGGTAAAGGAGAAACCTGTACTAATTGCCATATAGGCATACAAAGGCACACTCAGGAAAGCAAGACCTAAACTACCGCCTTCACGGGTCGGTGCAGGTGGCTTAATAAGCTGGAATAAACTAATTAAAGTCAGAGTTGCAAACAGAATCATCCACATCCAGTAAATGATTTGCGTTTCACCACTCATCGGTACGCCTGAATTGAGTACTGAACGATATTGACTGATACTTGACGAGGTTAAGAAACCATTCGCCACCACCATTAAGGTCGAATACACCTTGAAGTCAATTTTGGTCGCAGGGCCACGTAAACCAATGTGATGGGTCTTTAAAGTGGCACTAATTGCAGCAAAGACCACCATCAATACCAATAAAATGGCACGGTTTTCAGTACCAAATTTAAAAATACCAAAAAAAGAGGTTTCAATGGTTCGATAAATTTTCAAGCTTGGATGGGCTTGAATATGCTGAATCGCCTGATCATGAAATTGAAATTTTTCTTCACAAATTTGTTTGGCTGCCAAAATTGAAGCACGGACATCTGACTCAGAGGCAGTACCAAAAATATCGGCAAACTCATCAGCAGCATTGGCTTGCATTTGGGCATGTACTTGTGCATCGATATCGGGGTTGCGTTCGCAGTCAGGTGCAGTGGGTTCGGCACGCAAAAATGAATACTGCATACCCGTTGCAGGGTCACCGTATAGGCGTTCACCCATGCGCAACAACTGACCATGTACCATTTCACCTGTACCAATAATAAGTGTCAGTAGCAACAAGATCAAAATAACGAATGTAGAAATCCATTCTGTCCATATATGTCTGAGCAAAGCCAAGCCAGACCTGCGTTGTCCGTTATTGTGCATATATTTTCCTGTTTTTATTCTATGCAGAAACCGAGACACTCGAATTTCTGTCTGTCCTTATTCAACGGAATATCCATCTTCCATTGAGCATTTTTGTATTCAGTTTAAATGTGAATGAACGTCGTTATTTTTAAAATGACAATATAGATTTTCTTTTAAGTAAAAATGGTCAATTGTGAGATTTCTTGTGAGTCCTTTTTGCCATAATTTTGATGTAATTTTAGTGCGGATCAATGCAATAGGCCCAAATAATATAAGCCAATGCAAAAATTACACCCCAAATCACCCCCAATAAATGTGCCTCAACTAACACAGGACTTCCGATTAATTCTGCTGTACCCAAACTGCCCAAAGTATTTTCCCAGATCAATTTAGATAAAATAAGCAGCAAGACCAATGCGGCAAAACCACGTTCTTTTTTATAGAGCAAATGCACACACGCCACCGCCACATAAGCACCATGCAATACCCCAGAAAGCCCTGCATAGGCATCAACATCGGTAAGCAAGTAAAAGAAACTCAGACTAATGGCAGGCGGTAGTAGCAGCAAAAGCGCCACAAAATGCCCTATTTTGGCATGCGGAAAAATAAAAGGTAAACAGGCAAAGGCGATCATATTGAGTAAATAATGAATCCAACCCACATGCACCCAATGCCCTGTCCATAAACGCCAGAATTCATCCAATAAATGTGTAGACCAATAAATAAAATGCTCTGCAAAAATCTGCAAACATGCCGAAACCGACATACATGCCGCAATAAACACAATTTTTCGACTGAGAAATTGAGATGAATATTGCATAGGCGCTTGCATCCTCCAAATTATTCTTGTTATGTGCTTCGGCAAACGGATTGCCCAATCCTAAAACTTCTTGTCTATATTGAATTGGGCAATCTTGATATTTTTACAATTGAGCTGCCGTATCCTCATTAAATAAATCATCTAATTCAGATGAATCATCTTGCTCATCCCAGAAACGTTGCTGATCACCCGTACGCACACCTGTATGTTCAGTCCAGTAACGGTCTGAAATTCCTTGTACCATGCTTCCCGCCATGGCATCAATCAATTTAAATTGTGGATTTACAGGTTTTTCGTCACTGCGTGCATTAGAAAAGGCTTTGAGTGCATCGCGGATTTTGGCATCTTCACCACTGGCTTGGGCAGCAACCGCATATAAAGCGTGTGATAAACGCACGCCTTTATTTTCACCAATTTGCATCGACTGCTTTAAGGTTTGATACGGATCAGGTTTGCCATCTCCCGCACCTGGAAGCAAAGTCCAAATTACGGCACGTGTAGCCTCTGGTGCGCCCCAGAATTTTTCATTGTTTAAACAGGTCATACCACGTTCAACAATCGCGGCAATATCTTTAGGCACATGCACTGCCCCGCCTGAATTAATATCATTGGTCATGGCTTGCAAGCCACTCAACATCCCCAACATATACACAGTTTGATCAATATCACTGTTCATTTTTGGACAACCTTCGCCCAAAGGTTTCCGATATTTCTTTTCCCAACGATGCTGAAACAATTGATAGCCTGTGTATTGGCGCTGTGCCGCCAAAGCCGCCCAACGTTTTTGCTGAATCCGCGCATCTTGCGCTTCGCCCACTTGCCCTGCTTTTGCTGCACGTAAATAACGCAATTCAGCATCCAAAGCTTTTTCTTCGGCACAAATACCCGCAGCCGAATACATTAGTACCGCAACACGGGTTGGGTCTGCGCCCATATCTTTAGTCGCCATAATGGCAGGGGTTAAGGAATTACCAGAATTACACACCATTTCAGCATCTTCCATCGCTAAAATTGGCGGCACAATATGTTTTTCAGTAAATCCAAGTGCGACATTGGCACCTGTTTTGATCACTTGTGAACAACCTGATAATAATAAACTTGTGATTGCAAATACGGCCACACCCTGGCCTATTTTTTGGACTTGCGACATTTTCCTGTCCTCTATAATTGTGTTTATGTCCATTGCAACAAACATAGCAGAAGCAATATCTGAATAAAAGCGTCTACTTGCTGCTTCAGATGGATAACTTTGCCATGTTTTAAAGTGACTAAAATTGACTGAAATCTGTCATCCGACAAAATTTAGGCAAAAAAAAGTAGCATTGCGACGGTTCAGCACATGCTACTTATTAACTGATGCCCAATTCGGGCTTATCTTAAAAAATCTTTCGACTAAATTTAAATCTGCACATTTCAGGAATCTGATTTGTATTGATCTACACTTGTCTGGAATGAATATAACTGAAAATAGGGATATGTGTAATCTTTTATGCCAATATAAAATGACTGATCAGGACACGAAAAATAGATGATAATTTTATCTTTATGATACTTATAGTTTTTTATTATTATAAAAATATACAGCTGTCTGTAAATTAGAGCATTTTCGCCAATACTTTTAGAGCCTTCCATTCCGCCTTGGAAACCTGATCACACCAAATCACCAGAGGTTTAAAGGCTTGCTGAAATTCCATGACGATATAAATTTGATGATCTATCACTTGACGCAGTTGCACACGCTGAATTTCAATTTGGCGAGCTGTGCTTTTAATCTGTTGTGATACTACACGAGGCGCGAGATAGGAAATTGACCATTCACGGTCATCTAATTGATCTAAACCAACAATTCGGTTTGCACGAACAAATTTAAAATATGTCCAGCCCATAATGACAATACATACAACGCTAAGCCATGGCTTTAACACTTGTAGTAAAAGCCAAACGATGAGTAGAGCGATCATCAGCTGAAACACTATTGCGATGACACTAGGTTTCAGCTGAAACTGCTGCTTAGCCATGCACATAATGCTTTAGTTTACGGATAAAATCTTTCAACTCAGGACGTGGTGGCTCAGACACTTCCATAAACCAATCCAATAAATCTGGGTCTTCCTGCTCAACCAAATCGGCAAACATTTGTTTTTCTTCCGCACTGGCAGTCAAATAATGATTTTTCACATACGGGTCAAAATAGACATCAATTTCCTTTAAACCACGACGGGCACGGTAAATCACTTTGCGTTCTTCTAAGCTGATGTCATCACTCATGCGGTTTCCCCATTAAAATTAAACTCAGGCTAGTTTAACCGACCCCTTTTAAAGTTTCGATGACTTTTATGCAGCATTGACCAAAAGCATCATCTTTCATTTGCAATTGAAACTTTTGCACCTTGTTGCCCCCTATAAATTCTTCTAAGGTGAATTCAAAATAACAACATCAGGAAGATAAAACCATGCAATCTGCCGCAATTCGCCCCATTGCCAATATGTTACCGCGCACCTTATTCAGTGCTGAACACGACAGTTTTCGTGATTTGGTACGAAAATTCTATTTGCAGGAAGTCATCCCCCATACTGAAAAATTTGAAACGCAGCAGCATGTAGACCGTGAGCTATGGCGTAAAGCAGGTACTTTGGGTTTACTGTGTAGCACCATGCCTGAAGAATATTCAGGTTCAGGAGTAGACCGCCTGTACAGCATGATTTTGATTGAAGAACAAGCCTATGCAGGCGACAGTGCCACTGGTTTTTCACTGCATTCAGATATTGTCGCCAATTACATCAATAACTTTGGCACAACTGAACAAAAACAACACTGGTTACCCCGCATGGCCACAGGTGAAGTCATCACCGCGATTGCCATGACCGAACCCGGTACAGGTTCAGACTTACAAGCTGTGCGTACCTCTGCGGTATTGGATGGCGATGAATACGTGATTAATGGTGCTAAAATTTTTATTACCAACGGCTATTTGTGCGACATGGCGATTGTGGTGTGTAAAACTGCAAACACAGACAAAGGTTCAGCTAATCTGTCTTTAATACTGGTAGAAGCAGACCGTGCAGGATTTAGCAAAGGCAAACCACTGAATAAAATTGGCATGAAAGGTCAGGACACTTGTGAATTATTTTTTGATGATGTCCGCGTACCTCGCAGCAATTTATTGGGTGCAGAAGGCATGGGTTTTATCATGCTGATGAAAGAACTGGCATGGGAACGCTTAATTGTGGCGATTATTTGCCAAGCAGGTGCAGAAGCTGCTTTTGCGCATACACTGCAATATACTCAGCAACGTCAAGCCTTTGGCAAAAGTATCCAAAGCTTTCAAAATACGCGCTTTAAACTGGCAGAATTACGCACCGAAATTGATTTCTGTCGTGCTTTTTTAGATCAATGTATGCAGTTACAACTTCAAGATCAGCTTAGTGTCGAAGCTGCTGCAGCTGCAAAATATAAAATCTCTGAGATGTATTCCAAAGTGGTGGATGAATGTCTACAACTACATGGTGGCTATGGCTATATGCTTGAGTATCCAATTGCACGTGCTTACTTAGACAATCGAGCCAATCGCATTTATGCAGGTACCAATGAAATTATGAAAGAGCTGATTTCACGTTCTTTATAAAATTACCACTTCAACATAAAAATGGCGCAAGAGATTTTAAATCCCTTGCGCCATATTATTTTTGCACCCAACGATTTAAGACACTAATTTAGGTTTACGCTGCTGTGCAGGCACAGTCTGTTTGAACTTTAAAATACCATCTTCAAAGCTTGCTTGTTTTAAAGTTTTGCGATCTTCTAAGTAATTGTTAGTGACTCGCCATGGCGCATGTTTGCCTTGCTTTGGCATCACATCAGCAGCACGTGCGATATAGCCCGAACTCAAACTGCCCATCACCGTATCTTCCAATAACTCTGTTTGGTCACCTTGAGGAATTACCTCGTCATAACCTTGTCGATCCATATAATTGAGCAAACGACAAATATAATCCGCAGCCACATCCACTTTAAGCGTCCAAGAGGCATTAATATAGCCAATAATCATCGCCATATTCGGTACATCGCTGATCATCACACCTTGATATAGCATGTGCTTCGAGGTGTCTAAAGGCACACCATCAATTGTGGCTTGAATACCGCCTAGAATCTGAATATTCAAACCTGTCGCAGACACAATAATATCGGCATCCAAATGTTTACCCGATTTTAATTGCACACCTGTTTCAGTAAAACTTGCAATTTGATTGGTTTCAATCGAGGCATGCCCTTCGCGTAAAATCTTAAATAAATCACCATCAGGCACAACACATAAACGCTGATCCCACGGATTATAATGTGGCGTGAAATGCTTCATATCTACCTTGCCCTTGAGCTGCATTTGGATAGATTTCAGCAACAAAGTCCGCAGTAATTTCGGCTGTTTTTGTGCTAAAGCATAAATGGCGCGTTGCATGCCAATATTACGTGCGCGCGTGATTTTGTAAGCAACATCTTCAGGCAAAACTTTACGCATTTGCTGATAAACAAAATCCATTGCAGGCACTGAAGCAATATAAGTCGGCGAGCGTTGTAGCATGGTGACATGCGCTGCACCACCTTTTGACATAGCAGGTACTAAGGTAATGGCGGTTGCACCACTGCCAATAATTAAGACCTTTTTACCACGATAATCTAAATTTTCAGGCCAATGCTGTGGGTGGATAAATGTACCTTTAAATGCCTGCTGATTGGGGAAATCTGGCTGAAAACCTTGATCGTAATTGTAATAGCCTGTGCAACCTAAAACAAAATTAGCCACCCAAGTTTCAATCTGTTGCACTGCATTTTCTATACGTAACGTCCACTTACGTGTTTGAGAGTCATAATTGGCAGATAACACACGATGCTGAAAATGAATTTTTGAGTGTAAGGCTTTTTCTTGAATGACTTCTTCTAGATAGTCTTTGATAGATGCGCCATCGGCAAGTACATTGGTTTTTTTCCAAGGCTTAAAATTATAACCAAAAGTCGACATATCCGAATCTGAACGAATGCCTGGATATTGGAATAAATCCCAAGTGCCACCAAAACTTTGACGACGCTCAATAATTTCAAAAGAACGCTGTGGGCAGTTTTGACTTAAATGTGCTGCTACACCAATGCCCGAAATCCCTGCCCCAATAATTAATATATCAACCTGCTTATCCATGTTTTATTGTCCAGCTTGAATGATGTTTTTTATTAAAGCATAAATTTGACAATACACAATGTCAAGTTTAGCAAAAGTTACTAAAATTTATATCAATTCGGGACAATTTCATCATTTATTGAGATTCAATATATTTTTTTCATAAAAAAAGACCGGTAAAACCGGTCTTTTTCTGAACAACGTGCGTTATTCTTGGCGAAATTATTTAACTTCGCGATCTACAAGCTCAACGTAAGCCATCGGTGCAGCATCACCCGCACGGAAGCCCGCTTTAAGAACACGTAGATAACCACCGTTACGCTCTTTGTAACGAGGGCCAAGAACGGTAAATAATTTACCAACAGTTGCTGCTGAACGAGTACGAGCAAACGCTAAACGACGGTTTGCTACTGTATCGTTTTTAGCTAAAGTGATTAAAGGCTCAGCAACACGACGTAATTCTTTTGCTTTAGGAACAGTTGTTTTGATTAACTCGTGTTCGAACAAAGAATTAGCCAAGTTTTGGAACATCGCTTTGCGATGGCTGCTTGTACGGCCTAATTTCACACCACTATTACGATGACGCATGGTGATAGTCCTACTTAATTAACGGCTACGATAGGCGAAACGATCGTCCATACGGAGACTAGCCGGTGGCCAGTTCTCTAAACGCATGCCGAGCTGTAAGCCTTTAGAAGCCAGAACATCTTTGATCTCTGTAAGCGATTTTTTACCCAAGTTAGGCGTTTTAAGTAGCTCAACTTCAGTACGCTGTACAAGATCACCAATGTAGTAAATATTTTCTGCTTTCAAACAGTTAGCAGAACGAACAGTAAGCTCTAGATCATCTACTGGACGAAGCAAGATTGGGTCAACTTCTTCACGAGGCTCTTGAGCAACAGGAGCTTGATCTTTCTGAAGATCAACAAAAATTGCAATTTGTTGTTGCAAGATTGTTGCCGCTTTGCGGATCGCTTCTTCTGGATCTACAGTTCCGTTGGTTTCAAGATCAATGACCAACTTGTCAAGGTCAGTACGTTGTTCTACACGCGCATTTTCTACGATGTAAGACACACGTTTGATTGGGCTATAAGAAGCATCTAACTGCAAACGACCTACAGGGCGAGTTTCGCCTTCTGGGAAACGTGAGTCAGATGTTTCATAACCACGGCCTTGAGCAACTTTCAGGCGCATTTTTAAATTGCCTGTAGCACTTAAAGTGCCAATCAAGTGTTCAGGGTTAACCACTTCAACATTATGCGGTAAACGAAGGTCTGCAGCTGTTACATCGCCTGGACCTTGTTTTTCCAATGTCAAATAAGCTTCATTTTGATCGAACAGCTTAATAGACAATCCTTTCAGGTTCAGCAAGAGCTCGACGATGTCCTGCTGCAAGCCTTCCAAAGTACTGTACTCGTGCTCGACACCTTCAATTTCAACTTCTACCACAGCTGCGCCAGGTAAAGAAGAAAGAAGGATGCGACGTAAAGCATTACCAAGAGTGTGACCAAAGCCACGCTCTAATGGTTCTAGAATAACTTTTGCCGAGGTCCCGCTTGCCGCTTCGACCTTGATCGCTTGCGGAGTAAGAAACTCATTTGCAGTACGCGTCATTATTGCTACCTCAAGGATTATTTAGAATACAATTCTACAATCAAGCTTTCGTTGATTTCAGCAGGTAAATCAGAACGATCTGGTGCAGCTTTAAACGTACCTTCAAATTTAGAATGGTCAACTTCCATCCATGAAGGGATACCACGTTGAGCAGCCAATTCAATTGCGTTTTTAATACGTAATTGTTGTTTTGCACCTTCGTGAACTGCAATTACATCACCAGCTTTAACTTGAATAGACGCAATGTTAACACGACGACCATTTAAAGTAATGCTACGGTGAGATACAAGCTGACGAGCTTCTGCACGTGTAGAACCAAAACCCATGCGATAAACAACGTTATCAAGACGGCTTTCGAGCAATTTCAACAAGTTTTCACCTGTTGCGCCTTTCACACGAGCAGCTTCTTTATAGTAGTTACTAAATTGACGCTCTAAAACACCGTACATACGACGTACTTTTTGTTTTTCACGTAATTGTAGTGAGTACTCAGATTGCTTACCACCACGAGCCCCGCCATGTTGGCCAGGAGCTTTAGCGTGTTTTTTAGTTTTGACGTCAAATGGTTTAACGCCAGATTTTAGTTGCAGGTCTGTCCCTTCGCGGCGAGAGAGTTTGCATTTTGGACCAATATAACGAGCCATGAATGTTTCTCCTTACACGCGACGTTTTTTAGGTGGACGGCAACCGTTGTGAGGGATTGGAGTCACATCGGTAATGCTGTTAATTTTATAACCCACTGCACCTAATGCACGAACCGCAGACTCACGACCTGGACCAGGACCTTTAACAAGGACGTCCAAGTTTTTCAAACCGTAATCTAAAGCAGCTTTACCAGCAACTTCAGCAGCTACCTGAGCAGCGAACGGAGTTGATTTACGTGATCCACGGAAGCCTTGTCCACCTGAGGTAGCCCAAGCCAGTGCATTACCTTGACGATCGGTAATGGTCACAATGGTGTTATTAAAAGAAGCGTGAATGTGTGCAACACCTTCAGAGACGGTACGAGTGACCTTCTTGCGTGTGCGAGTATCTTTAGCCATCTTTTAGCTTCCAGAAATCTTATTTCTTAATCGGTTTGCGCGGACCTTTACGGGTACGTGCGTTAGTTTTGGTGCGTTGACCACGGACAGGCAAGCTGCGACGATGACGAAGACCGCGGTAGCAGCCTAAATCCATTAAACGTTTAATGTTCATGGAAATTTCGCGACGTAAGTCACCTTCGGTCGGAACCTTAGCAACTTCTGCACGAATCGCATCAAGCTGAGCGTCATCTAATTCACGGATCTTTGTTGTTGGTGCGATACCAGCAGCAGCTAAGATAGTCTTAGCAGTGTGGCGACCAATACCAAAGATATAAGTGAGAGAGATAACAGCGTGCTTGTTATCCGGAATGTTTACACCGGCAATACGAGCCATTCAATTTTCTCCAAAAAGGCAGTTAAGATAATCAACCGCCCCACAAAAATCTTGAGGGGCGGATAATAACCTAATTAGCCTACTGAAATCAACAGGTCTTAATCAAATTAACCTTGACGCTGCTTATGACGAGGTTCTGCGCTGCAAATTACGCGAATAACCCCATTACGACGGATAACTTTGCAGCTACCACAAATTTTCTTTACAGAAGCTTGTACTTTCATGATGAAACCTCTAAGTGCGCTTATCCCTTAGGATGAGCAGTCGTTTTTCTCATTAACGTTTGATTATCGTACTGGTGCGAGGTGAGATGTGCTTGAAGCTGAGCCATAAAGTCCATCACAACCACTACAACGATTAATAATGATGTACCACCTAAGCTAAATGGAATTCCAAATGAGCTTTGTAGAATCATCGGCATTAAGCAGACTACAGTGATGTAAATCGCGCCAATAAAGGTCAAACGACTGAGAATATGATCTAAGTAACGAGCAGTTTGCTCACCTGGGCGAATACCAGGCACATAAGCTCCGCTGCGTTTCAAGTTTTCCGAAACTTCTTTAGGACTGAAAACCAGCGCAGTGTAGAAGTAACAGAAAAAGATAATTAACGCACCAAAGAGCACCAAATACAACGGTTGTCCAGGCGACAATACCAATGCCAAGTCTTGTAGACTACGCTTGATTAATCCAGCACTAGGATCCGCACTGCCGACCCATTGACCTAAGCTCGCTGGGAACAAAAGCAATGAACTGGCAAAAATTGCTGGAATCACACCTGCCATATTAATTTTTAATGGCAAATGCGTTTGCTGAGCAGTAAATACACGACGACCTTGTTGTTTTTGAGCATAGTTTACTGGAATACGACGCTGCGCCTTCTCAATAAACACAATCGCTGCAAGTACACCTAAAGACAATAAACCAAAAATTGCCAAACCAATCAGGCTTGACTGACCACTGTCAATAGATGTGAAGGATTGCATAATTAAATTAGGCAAGCCTGCAACAATACCTGCGAAAATGATCATGGAAATACCATTACCCACTCCGCGTTCGGTAATTTGTTCACCCAACCACATTAGGAACATTGTGCCTGCAACCAAAGAGGTCACAGCTGGAACGTAAAAAGCCAGACCTGAAGTTAAGGTAATCCCTTGACTAATCAGACCTGCACACATCCCAATCGCTTGCACAAGTGCAAGAAACAATGTGCCTTGGCGCGTATATTGATTAATTTTGCGTTTACCTTGCTCGCCTTCTTTTTTCAAAGCTTCAAGCGAAGGAACCACGGTAGACATTAACTGTACGATAATCGAAGCAGAAATGTATGGCATGATCCCTAAAGCAAGAATCGACATCCGCTCTAATGCACCACCCGAAAACATGTTAAACAAACCAAGAATTGTACCTTGGTTTGCATTAAACAATTGTTCAAGTGCGGCATTATTAATGCCTGGTACTGGAATATGCGCTCCTAGTCGAAATACCAATAACGCACCAATGAGAAACATCATTCGGCGTATAATTTCACGGTATTTCACGTGAAATGGTTGGCCTTTCATCATGTGAACATGACCTGAAGAACTAGGAGACATAGACACTGGGGATTACTCCTCGACTTTACCGCCAGCCGCTTCAACAGCAGCTTTAGCGCCTTTAGTCACAGCAACACCTTGAATAGTGAATGCGCGAGTAATTTCACCAGAAAGTACGATACGAGCACGAGCCATATCTTTACGTACAACGTTCGCTGCTTTTAAAGTTTCAAGGCTAACGATGTCGCCTTCCACTTTAGCAAGCTCAGATAAACGTACTTCAGCAGTTTTCAAAGCGATTTGGCTAGTGAAACCGAATTTAGGTAAACGACGATATAACGCAGTTTGACCACCTTCGAATCCAGGACGTGTACCACCGCTCTTACGTGAGTTTTGACCTTTGATACCACGACCACCAGTCTTACCAACGCCAGAACCGATACCACGGCCTAAACGACGGGCTTCACGCTTAGCACCTTCTGCAGGTGCAAGTTCATTTAAACGCAGAGTCATGGCTTATTCCTCTACACTAACCATATAGTAGACTTGGTTGATCATACCACGGTTAGAAGGCGTATCTTGCACTTCTACAGTATGACCAATACGACGCAGACCTAAACCTTTAAGGCTAAGCTTGTGATTTTTCAAGCGGTGCGATGCAGATTTAGTCTGGGTAACTTTAATCGTTTTCATGATTGATTACCCTTGAATTTGTTCTACTGAAAGACCACGTTTCGCAGCAACCTTTTCAGGAGTTGTCATGTCACGCAAACCGTTAAAAGTTGCGTTCACTACGTTTGCAGCGTTAGTAGAACCACGGCATTTAGTCAATACGTTACGTACACCTGCAGCTTCTAAAACTGCACGCATAGAACCACCCGCAATTACACCAGTACCTTCAGATGCTGGTTGCATGTAAACACGGCTTGCACCATGACGCGCATGAATCGGGTGTTGTAAAGTACCATCTGCCAATTCGATAGTGATCATGTTACGACGTGCAGCTTCAAGTGCTTTAGAAATAGCAGCTGGAACTTCACGTGCTTTACCACGACCAAAACCTACGCGACCATTACCATCACCCACAACAGTTAATGCTGTGAAAGAGAAGATACGACCACCTTTAACAACTTTGGCTACGCGATCAACGGCAACCAGCTTTTCAACAAGACCTTCGTTTTGTTCAACTTTAGCCATGATTAGAACTCCAAGCCGTTTTCACGAGCAGCATCAGCCAAGGCTTTGATACGACCATGATATTTAAAACCAGAACGGTCAAACGCAACTTTAGTTACGCCAGCTGCTTTCGCGCGTTCTGCAATTAAAGCACCTACTTTTTGAGCTGCTTCAACGTTACCAGTTGTACCAGCACGTAAAGTAGCATCTAAAGTTGAAGCTTGCGCTAAAACTTTGCCACCATCTGCTGAAATAACTTGAGCATAGATGTGACGCGGCGTGCGGTTTACACACAAACGAGTCGCACCCAATGCACGGATGTGCAAGCGTGTGCTTTTCGCACGACGCAAACGGGATTGTTTCTTTTCGTTCATAAGAACCTCGCGCCTTATTTCTTCTTAGCTTCTTTACGAAGAACAACTTCATCCGAATAACGAACACCTTTACCTTTATATGGCTCTGGTGGACGGTATCCACGGATATCCGCAGCAACTTGACCTAAAGCTGCTTTATCAGCAGATTTAAGGATAATTTCAGTTGCAGTTGGAGTTTCTGCAGTCACACCTTCAGGAAGGGTGTAATCGATTGGGTGTGAAAAACCAAGGTTAAGGTTAACAACGTTACCTTTTACCGCAGCTTTATAACCAACACCAATCAATTGCAACTTACGTTCGAAGCCTTCGCTCACACCTTTTACAAGGTTGTTAAGCACAGCGCGAGCAGTACCAGCTTGCATCCAAGCGTCTTTCGACTCAGCTTTAGGAGCAATAGCTAAAATACCGTCTTCCTGTTTTAGCTCGACCAGCGCATGCAGGTTGAAAGACAATGTACCTTTGCTGCCTTTCACTTCGACCTGCCGGCCGTTCTGAGTAACTGTAACACCGTTAGGTACAGTTACTGGGGCTTTAGCCACACGAGACATGAGGAATCACCTATTATTAAGAAACAAAAGCAATAACTTCACCACCGATACCTGCAGCACGTGCAGCGCGATCAGTCATGATGCCTTTGCTTGTAGAAACGATTGCAATACCTAAACCTTGCTTAACGCTTGGAAGTGCATCTTTACCGCGATACTGACGTAGACCTGGACGGCTTACGCGTTTCACAGTTTCGATAACTGGTTTGCCTTCATAGTATTTTAAAGTAATCGTTAATGTAGGTTTGCCTTCGTTGTCAGCCACTTCTACATTTGCGATATAACCTTCTTGTTGAAGTACGTTTGCAATAGCAACCTTCAACTTAGAATTAGGCATAGAAACAGTTTGTTTCTTTGCCATTTGAGCGTTACGAACACGCGTTAGCATGTCGGCAACGGTATCTTGCATACTCATTTATAGTGCTCCTTACCAGCTTGCCTTAACAACGCCCGGTACATCACCTTGCATTACTGTGTCACGTAATTTGTTACGGCTTAAACCGAACTTACGGAAGTAACCATGAGGACGACCAGTTAAACCACAACGGTTACGAAGACGTACTGGAGACGCATTACGTGGTAATGCTTGTAATTTCATCATCGCTTCGAAACGCTCTTCGTCGCTTGCATTTACGTTTGCAATCGTTGCTTTTAATTCAGCACGTTTTGCAGCGTATTTAGCAACAGTAGCTTCGCGTTTCAATTCGCGATTAATCATACCTTTCTTAGCCATATCGACCTCTTATTTGAACGGGAAGCCGAATGCACGCATAAGCGCACGGCCTTCGTCATCGGTGCGAGCAGTCGTAGTAATGGTGATGTCCATACCACGAATTTGATCAATCTTATCGAAATCGATTTCAGGGAACATGATTTGTTCCTTGAGACCCATAGAGTAGTTACCACGACCATCAAATGATTTCGAAGAGAAACCACGGAAGTCACGGATACGAGGGATCGCGATAGAGATCAAACGGTCTAAGAATTCGTACATACGTTCGCCGCGTAAAGTAACTTTACAACCAATCGGCCAACCATCACGGATTTTAAAACCAGCGATTGATTTACGAGCTAATGTTAAAACTGGTTTTTGACCAGCAATAGCTTGCATATCAGAAAGAGCGCCATCTAACAATTTCTTGTCAGCAGCTGCAGCACCAACACCCATGTTGATGGTAATTTTAGTGATGCGAGGGATCTCCATCACATTCTTAACGCCCAATTGTTCTTGTAATTGAGCCTTAAGTTCGTCGTTGTAACGTGTTTTAAGTCTGGCCATTGCCTATTTCAACCTATTACTTCGCCACCGCCACTGATTCACCATTCGATTTATAAACGCGAGTTTTCACGCCATCAATCGTTTGGTAACCAACACGGTCAGCCTTTTGGGTTGTAGCATTAAAAATTGCCACGTTTGAGATATGAAGCGAAGCTTCCTGCGTTACGATACCGCCTTCAGCGCCCGTAGCACGGTTTGGCTTCTGGTGCTTCTTAACCAAGTTAAGACCTTCGACCTTAACACGGTCATTAGAAACTGACAGAACAGTACCCTGTTTGCCTTTTTCTTTACCTGCGATCACAATTACTTGATCGCCTTTTTTAATCTTAGCCATGATTGCCTCTTATAGAACTTCAGGAGCCAATGAAATGATTTTCATGAACTGTTCAGTACGAAGTTCACGAGTCACTGGTCCGAAAATACGAGTTGCAATCGGTGCTTTGTTGTTATTCAAAATAACAGCAGCGTTATCATCAAAACGGATCACAGAACCGTCTGGACGACGAATACCGAACTTTGTACGTACAACAACAGCATTCATCACGTCACCTTTTTTAACACGTGCGCGTGGAATAGCTTCTTTTACAGTAACTTTAATAATGTCGCCAACAGAAGCATAACGACGATGTGAACCACCTAGTACTTTAATACATTGTACGCGGCGAGCACCACTGTTGTCAGCTACGTCAAGCATCGTTTCGGTTTGAATCATTGCCCTACTCCAAAACCGAGCATCACCGGTCACAATTTCGAAAGGCTCAAAGAGTACTCGAAATTGACCGATGATGCAACAAGAACGTTAATTACTCAGCAGCAGCTTCAACAACTTCAACTAAAGTCCATGACTTAGTTTTAGACATTGGGCGGCTTTCTTTGATGGTTACAACATCACCAATCTTGGCTGTATTGTTCTCATCATGAGCGTGTAATTTGGTTGAACGGCGAATCAATTTGCCATACAACGGGTGTTGAACTTGGCGTTCAATAAGGACAACAATAGATTTTTCCATTTTGTCGCTTACAACTTTGCCAGTTAACGTGCGGACTGTATTTTGACTCATTGCCCGTTCCCCTGTTTTTCGGTAAGGAGGGTCTTGATGCGTGCAATAGTTTTACGAGTAAGCGCAACTTCATGCGACTTACCCAATTGACCAGTTGCTTTCGCCATACGAAGACGGAATTGGTTAAGCTGTTGCTCATCAAGCAAAGCTGTCAACTCTTCTACCGACTTTTCACGTAGATCTTTAGTTTTCATTACATTACCGTCCGAGTCACGATAGTGGTTTTAAACGGAAGTTTAGCAGCAGCAAGCGTAAATGCTTCACGTGCCAATTCTTCGTTCACACCATCAATTTCGTACAAGACTTTACCTGGTTTGATTTGACAAACCCAATATTCCACAGAACCTTTACCTTTACCCATACGCACTTCAAGAGGCTTAGAAGTAATTGGTTTGTCTGGGAATACACGGATAAAGATCTTACCACCACGCTTAATACGACGGCTGATTGTACGACGTGCCGCTTCAATTTGACGCGCAGTCATTTGACCACGTTCAACTGATTTAAGAGCGATAGTACCGAAAGATACTGAGCTACCACGGTGCGCTAAGCCAGTGTTACGGCCTTTTTGCACCTTACGGAATTTAGTACGTTTAGGTTGCAACATGGATTATTCTCCTTTTTCAGCAGAACGATCATTGCGACGACCACGACGCTCTTGACCTTCACCACGACCGCGACCGCGTTTAGCTGGACGTTCTTCAGCAGGTGCTGGGTTCATGACTTGTTTCATGCCACCCAAGATTTCACCACGGAATACCCAAACTTTAACGCCAATCGTACCGTAAGTAGTTTCAGCACGCATAGTTGCATAGTCGATGTCCGCACGAAGTGTATGCAAAGGTACACGACCTTCACGATACCATTCAGTACGTGCAATCTCTGCACCACCTAAACGACCAGAAACCTCAACTTTGATACCTTTAGCACCAGCACGCATAGAGTTCTGTACCGCACGCTTCATAGCACGACGGAACATTACACGCTTTTCTAATTGAGAAGCGATTGCTTCAGCAACTAAACGTGCATCTAAGTCTGGACGGTCAATTTCGTTGATGCTTACTTGCGCAGGAACACCCATAATAGATGTTAATTCGCGTTGTAATTTCTCAATGTCTTCGCCTTTTTTACCGATTACGATACCAGGACGCGCAGTGCTAATTGTTACTTTAGCAGCACCCGTTGGACGTTCGATAAGAATATTGCTTACCATTGCGTTCTTAAGTTTTTTAGTTAAAAACTCACGAACTTGAAGGTCTTTAAGCAAGTATTCAGCGTATTGTTTCGGATTCGCATACCAGTTAGCGTTATGACGTTTCACAACACCTAGGCGGATACCGATTGGATGAACCTTCTGACCCATATCAAACCCCTACCTTAACGGTGATGTGACAAGTACGCTTAGTAATACGATCTGCACGGCCTTTAGCACGTGGCATAATACGTTTAAGGCTCATGCCTTCGTCAACGTAAATCGTAGATACTTTAAGGTCGTCTACATCTAAACTGTTATTGTGTTCAGCATTTGCAATTGCAGATTCCAATGCTTTCTTAACTAAAACAGCAGCTTTTTTGTTGCTGAAGTTTAAAATGTTAAGTGCATGCGCAACAGATTTGCCGCGGATAAGATCTGCAACCAAACGTGCTTTTTGTGCCGAGATAGCGGCACCGCGTAATTTAGCAGTTACTTCCATCATAGCACCTATTAACGTTTAGACTTCTTGTCAACACCGTGACCACGATAGGTACGAGTTGGCGCGAATTCACCGAGTTTATGACCAACCATGTGTTCAGAGATAATCACTGGAACATGGTTACGACCATTGTGAACAGAAATTGTTAAACCAACAAAATCTGGGAGGATCATCGAACGACGCGACCAAGTTTTGATCGGCTTACGGTTATTAGCCGCGATTGCCGCTTCAACCTTAGCGAACAAGTGCGCATCGACGAATGGGCCTTTTTTCAGAGAACGAGGCATTGTCAGATTCCTTTACTTGTTACTTAACGCGACGGTCGCGAATAATCATCTTAGTCGTACGCTTGTTGGTACGTGTCTTGTACCCTTTAGCTTTTTGACCCCATGGGCTTACAGGTTGGATACCTTTAGTACGCCCTTCACCACCACCGTGCGGGTGATCAACCGGGTTCATTGCCATACCACGAACGGTAGGACGAACACCACGCCAGCGCGAAGCACCTGCTTTACCAAGTGAACGAAGGTTGCTTTCTGAGTTAGATACTTCACCTAACACAGCGCGACATTCAACGTGCACTTTACGCATTTCGCCTGAACGTAGACGAACGATAGCGTATGAACCGTCACGACCCAACAATTGAACTGAAGTACCAGCAGAACGCGCTAATTGAGCACCTTTACCGATTTTAAGTTCGATGTTGTGAAGAGTAGCACCGATTGGCATGTTACGAAGTGGCAAGCAGTTACCTGGGCGGATTGGAGCATCGTTACCAGATTGAACTTGATCACCAGCACGTAAACCTTTAGGCGCAATAATATAACGACGTTCACCGTCAGCATACTTCAACAATGCGATGTGTGCAGTACGGTTTGGATCGTATTCAATACGCTCTACAACAGCAGGAATGCCATCTTTGTTACGTTTGAAGTCTACGATACGGTAGTGTTGCTTATGACCACCACCAACGTGACGTGTAGTAATGTGACCGTTGTTGTTACGACCACCAGTACGTTTTTTAGCTTCTACCAACGGCGCATAAGGCGCACCTTTGTGAAGATGGTCGTGAACGACTTTCTCTACAAAGCGACGTCCTGGAGACGTTGGCTTACATTTTTGAATCGGCATAAATTTCGTCCTTATTCCGCTGCGCTTTCAGCGGTATCGCCCAAGTCAGCCATTTCAACATCTTGGCCAGCTTTCAGGGTGACGTATGCTTTTTTAACATCAGAACGGCGTCCTAATGTACGACCAAAGCGCTTAGTCTTACCTTTAGTGATAGTCGTGTTAACTTTAACAACTTCCACACCAAATAATTGCTCAACTGCTTTTTTGATTTCAAGTTTGTTTGCATTTAATGCAACTTTGAATACTTGAACACCAGCAGTTTCGCCTAAAACTTGTGCTTTTTCTGAAAATACAGGTCCTTGTAGGACTTGATATAAACGTTCGTTGTTCATCCGAGTTCTACCTCAATTTTCTTAGCAGCAGCAACAGACATTACAACTTTGTCGAACGCGATCAAGCTAACAGGATCGATTGCAGTAGCATCAACCACATCAACGTGTGGAAGGTTACGCGCTGCAAGATATAGATTCTCATCTACAGCTTCAGTTACGATCAATGCGCGAGTTGCATTCAAGTCGTTAAGTTTTGCAAGCAACTCTTTAGTTTTAGGAGCTTCAACAGCAAACTCTTCAACCAATACAAGACGATCTTGGCGAACAAGTTCAGCTAAGATACATTGCATTGCACCGCGGTACATTTTGCGGTTAACTTTTTGAGACCAATCTTGTGGACGAGCAGCAAAAGTTTTACCACCACCAACCCAGATTGGGCTACGAATAGAACCAGCACGAGCGCGGCCAGTACCTTTTTGACGGAATGGTTTTTTACCACCGCCAGCAACGTCTGCACGTGATTTCTGAGCTTTAGAGCCTTGACGACCACCAGCTAAGTAAGCTGTAACAACTTGGTGTACAAGTGCTTCATTGAATTCACGACCGAACGCAACTTCAGATAACTCAACAGCAGAGCCGGAAACAGTATTTAAATTCACGTTATTTCCCCTCAAGCCTTGATCGTAGGACGTACAGTTACGTCACCACCAGTCGCACCAGGAATCGCACCTTTAACAACAAGAACTGAACGCTCTGTGTCGATAGATACAATTTCAAGACCCTGTACAGTTACGCGTTCAGCACCTAAATGGCCAGCCATTTTTTTGCCTTTGAATACGCGACCAGGAGTCTGGTTTTGACCTGTAGAACCTAGAACACGGTGAGAAACAGAGTTACCGTGAGTAGCGTCTTGAGTACGGAAGTTCCAACGCTTAACACCACCCTGGAAACCCTTACCTTTAGACTGACCAGTTACGTCAACGATCTGACCTACTGTGAACAAATCTACACCGATAGTTCCGCCAACTTCACGACCTTCAAGGTCAGCTTCTGTAGCACGGAATTCTTGAACTAAACGACCAGCAGCAACACCCGCTTTAGCGAAGTGACCTTTCTGAGCGTTAGTTACGCGAGATTCGCGACGTTCACCAGTAGTAACCTGAATTGCTTGATAACCATCTGTTTCAAGCGTTTTGATTTGAGTGATGCGGTTAGGATCAACCTCAATCACTGTAACAGGTACAGAAACACCAGCATCTGTAAAGATACGGGTCATACCGCACTTGCGACCGACTAAACCAATAGCCATGTGCATAAACCTCTAAAAAAGCGGCCTAATTAACTTAGAGTGTTAATTAACCGAAAGCCTTAACCCAATGCAATCTGAACATCAACACCAGCTGCTAGATCTAATTTCATCAACGCATCAACAGTTTTATCTGTAGGTTGAACAATGTCGATCAAACGCTTGTAAGTACGGATTTCATACTGGTCGCGTGCATCTTTGTTTACGTGTGGTGATGTTAAAACGTTGAAGCGTTCGATGCGAGTTGGCATCGGGATTGGACCACAAACTTGTGCGCCAGTACGCTTAGCGGTTTCTACGATTTCTTGAGCAGATTGATCAATCAAACGATGATCAAAAGACTTCAAACGGATACGAATTCTCTGGTTAGACATACCAGTTAACTCCAAGCCAAATATATAAAGAATCACCCTTGACGCATCTCACCCCACTAATTTAAGGCAAGTGTCAAAGGCAGTGAATTATCACTAAGGTCATGATCGATGCCATGACTGTCACGATGTTAACTACTTTCTTCGCAGTTAACCCCCTTGCATAAAGGGTCGCCCATTATAACGATTGTTTAATGCATAAGCAAATCTCTTTTTGGCTTTATTGCTTTATTTTTCACGCTCTGCCGATTTCTCTTTTTAAAATATACGATTAGCACTTTATATATGAGTTAAGCAGCATTCCTATCCATTTATTGAGTGTAAATTTAGACAATCTGCATTTTGACCATTCCAACCATCCCTGACAGCAGAAATCGTCATCGCCCTGACCTAACTTTCTTTTCTGTGTTTGCGCCACAATCCATGACTTTATTCTCGAAGTTTGCTTTGTGCTAAAACATAATCTATTGCACGATTCATTAATTGGTTGCCTGCCTGAAATTGTGACGCAGACATCTGTTTTAATTCATGCGCGGGTTGTACATACATGCCCGAAAATGCTGGTTTCATTTCGGCATTGTCTAAAAACAACTGCAAAGCTTGTGGGGTAATTTCTGGATGGAATTGGAATCCTAGTACATTTTTCCCAATTTGATAGAGTTGATTAGCGCAGGCGGCATTACTGGCAAGTCTTACCGCGCCCTTTGGTAATTCAAAAGTTTCACCATGCCACTGCATCACTGTGATTTGATCAGGTATTTGAAAGCAGGTTTCTGGTGTATTTTCGACTTTATAGACTGGATGCCAACCACGCTCTTGTTCTGGATTACGACTGACCGCTGCACCCAACGCATTGGCAATTAACTGCCCACCCAAACACAAGCCAATAGCAGGCTTGCCTGAAGCCAAATAACGTCGAATCCAGCGCTTTTCAATTTTTAGCCAGGGATAGTTCGCCTCATCATTGACACTCATGGCGCCGCCCATCACAATCAATAAATCGACATCTTCGACCCGTGGCAAAGCTTCAATTTCAATATTTTGTTCGGGTGGCAAAGCAAAAAATTCGGTGGCACTGATGTGTGCCTGCATTTGTTTCAGGTAGCTATAGCAACTCCCAAAACCTTCTTCGGCAATATGTTGAAAATAATGCACTCTTAATGGCGCTTGCATCTTAATCATCCTGAGTTATGTCTACACTTGAGCTTCTGCAAAAATAACGCCAACTTCAAGACTCATCTTGTATTTTTAAAGCGTTCAGCTTTTTATAGCTTTAAGCCTGTGTTTCTCTTAATCTAAAGCCAATATGGTTTTATTTTCTGAGTGAACCTGTGAAGAAAAATGCTCAAACTGCTTTAATTCATGCACCAAGACGTGCCCCACAATATATTCAAACGGTACAGCCTCCCCTATTTCGTGCATCGACCATTATCTTTGAAAACACAGATGCACTGTTTAATCGACACTGGACTGATGCTTATGATTATAGCTATGGCACACATGGCACACCGACTACATTCACACTCGCTGATCAGATTGCGCAATTAGAAGGTGGTGAATACTGCTTACTCGCACCAAGCGGACTATCAGCAATTAATTTGGTGAATTCCTGCTTTTTAAGTCAAGGCGATGAAGTTTGGGTGGCTGACAATATTTACGGCCCAAACATGGAGCATTTACGCAATTTAGAGCAGCGTTACGGCATCACCGTTCAAGTCTACAATCCAATTTATGTCGATAGCTTTCAACCTTCTGCCCAAGCCAAACTGATTTGGCTGGAAGCGGCAGGTTCGGTCACACTAGAGTTTCCAAACCTAACTACATTAGTCAAAAAAGCCAAATCACATCACATGCTCACAGCCTTAGATAACACTTGGGGTGCAGGACTTGCGTTTAATGCTTTCGATTTTGGTGATGAACATTTAAGTGTCGATATAAGCGTCCATGCCCTGACCAAATACCCAAGTGGTGGTGGTGACATTTTAATGGGATCTGTCGTGACCCGTGATCAACACTTACATCATCAACTGTTTCGTATGCATGCCATTCAAGGTATTTGCGTATCGGGGGATGATGTCGCGCAAGTACAACGCAGTTTGGCTTCGATGCAACTACGTTATGAGCACCAAGCAAAAAGCACAATTGAATTACTCAACTGGCTGAAACTACAACCACAATTTGCTCAGGTGTTGCACCCTGCCGATGCCACATCTGCGGGGCATGCGTATTGGAAAGAAATTTGCCGCGATGGACACAGCGCAGGTTTGGTCAGTGTGATTTTTAAGCCTGAATATGATTTAGCCGCTGTACGCCAATTCTGTGATGCACTATCTTTATTTAAACTCGGCTTTAGCTGGGGCGGCCCCGTAAGTTTAGTGATGCTTTACGATCTCAAGTCCATGCGTACCCTAGAGCACTCTCACTTGGCTGAAGGATTATTGGTGCGTTTTTGTATTGGGCTAGAACATCCTGCAGATTTAATTCAAGATATTCAAAATGCCTTACAAAGCTTCAGCGACTAATGCAGCACAGATCATCATTTTAACAATAGCTATATAAATCAGGATAAAAATATGAGTACAGCAATCGTTATTGGTAAAAAAACTGCCGACGTTCAACAAGACGTGGTTTTACATTCACAGTTTGCCAACCGCCACGGTTTAATTGCAGGTGCAACAGGTACAGGTAAAACCGTCACCTTAAAAGTCTTGGCAGAAAGCTTTTCACGAATTGGTGTACCCGTATTTTTAGCCGATGCCAAAGGCGATGTTTCCAGTCTAGCCAAAGCAGGCAGCAGCAGCCCAAAGTTTGATGCACGTATTAAGAGCTTAGGTATCGAAAGCATTCCGTTTGCAGCATCTCCTGTGGTGTTTTGGGATTTATTTGCCGAACAAGGTCATCCGATTCGTACCACCATTTCTGAAATTGGCCCGTTATTATTGGCGCAAATGCTGAACCTGAATGACACCCAAGAGGGCGTGTTGTCTGCGGTATTCCGTATTGCCGATGATCAGGGTTTATTACTGATTGATTTTAAAGATTTAAAAGCCATGCTGACCTATGTCAGCGAACACGCCAGTGAATTTAAAGCTGAGTATGGCAATCTTTCTCCAGCCAGTTTGGGTGCGATTCAGCGCAATTTACTGGCTTTAGCTGATCAGGGCGGTGATAAATTCTTTGGTGAGCCGAGTTTGGATATTTTGGATTTTATTCAAACTGACAGTCAGGGACGCGGCAATATTAATGTTTTGGCTGCAGACAAACTCATGAACACGCCAAAACTGTACGCCACCTTTTTATTATGGATGTTATCAGAACTGTTTGAACAATTGCCTGAAGTGGGCGATATGGACAAGCCAAAGTTAGTGTTCTTTTTTGATGAAGCACACTTGTTATTTGACAATGCCAGCAGCGCGCTACAAGAAAAAATTGAACAAGTGGTACGTTTGATTCGCTCTAAAGGCGTGGGGATTTATTTTGTGACCCAAAACCCGCTGGACTTGCCTGAAAGTGTATTGGGACAATTGGGTAACCGTGTTCAGCATGCCTTACGTGCTTTTACACCCAAAGACCAAAAAGCGGTAAAAACTGCCGCAGATACATTCCGTGCCAACCCAGACTTTAAAGTTGAACAAGCCATTACCGAACTTGCGGTAGGTGAAGCCTTAATTAGTTGCTTAGATGAACAAGGCACACCGCAAATTGTAGAACGTGCTTGGGTAATGCCGCCCTACTCATCGTTTAGCCCAATTAGCACAGAAGAACGTCAAGCCTGTATCAGCCAGAGTGTTATTGCAGGTGTGTATGAGCAGCAATTAGATCGTGAAAGTGCTTATGAAATGCTGCAACAAAAAGTTGAACAACGTCAGCAACTAGCCGCAGCAGCAGAACAAGCTAAAATTGAAGCCAAAGAAGCTGAAGCACGCGCCAAGCAAGAGGCTAAAGAAGCCGAAGCACTCGCCAAACAACAAGCGCGCGAGCAAGAACGTCTAGCCCGCGAACAGCAAAAAGAAGCAGAACGCGCTGCCAAACAGCGTGAAAAACTGACTCAGGATATTGTGGGTACCTTTGCCAAAAGCGCAGCACGCAGCTTAGGCGGTTCTACTGGGCAGAAAATTGTACGAGGTTTGTTAGGGTCATTATTTGGTAAGAAATAGCATGTTATAAACGATGAGGTTTGTATAGATTTCATTCATGGATGCACCATCCAAAACCTAAATGAACACTTACAAACCTCTCGCTGTCACATCTACAAACCCCATAAAAACTTTAAAAATAATGGGATATTTTTATAATCCATATTTTTTTTAAGGTTTCACAAAAAAATGTTTGCAATCCTTATTTATAAGATGTATTTTGAATACATCTTATAAATAACAGCCATGAGAGATCGAACATGACTCCACAGCAAATTGACCTTGTAAAAGCAACTGTTCCTGTACTCCGTGAAAATGGTGTCGCACTGACTGGTTATTTCTATAACCGCATGTTGGGGAATAATCCTGATCTAAAAGAAACCTTTAACATGGGTCACCAACGTAGTGGTGCGCAGGCTCAAGCGCTTGCAGGTGCTGTATTAGCTTATGCTGAAAACATTGAAGATCCTTCTGTGCTTGCGCCTGTGATTGAATTGATTGCCCACAAACACGTGAGCTTAAACATTCAAGCACCTGACTATAATATTGTGGGCGAAAACCTACTTCACTCTATTAGCGAAGTATTAAATATTTCAATGGAAGATCCTCTAATTGATGCATGGGCAGCTGCTTATGGTCAGTTAGCAGAAGTGTTTATTAATGCTGAACGTGCAATCTACGAACAACACGAACAAACTAAAGGCAGCTGGTTAGGCTGGCGTAATTTCAAAATTGCCAAGAAAGTTGTAGAAAGTGACGAAATCACTTCAATCTACTTCGAGCCAGTAGATGGTAGCGATTTACCAAAATACGAAGCAGGTCAATATATTTCAGTACGCGTATTTGTACCTGAACTTGGCTTGAAGCAACCACGTCAATACACGCTATCGACTAGCCCACAACAAGATTACTTACGTATTTCTGTAAAACGTGAGCCAGGCAATGGTGCAGATAAAGTTGCAGGTTGGGTATCGAACGTATTGCACCAATTACCAGAAGGTTCTGAAGTTGAAGTATCTGCACCAACAGGTAACTTCTTCCTCATCGACAGCAACAAACGCAATGTCTTCATTAGTGGCGGCGTTGGCTTAACACCAATGATTGCAATGTTGAATCAATTGGTGACTTTAGATGTGCCACAACCTGTGACATTTATTCACGCATGTCGTAGCAAACAAGTACATGCCATGAAACAGCATCTCCAAGACTTAACTGCAAAATGTCCACGTATTCATACGTTGACTGCGTATGAGTTCCCGAACGAAGGTGATGTACTGGGTCAAGATTACGATGTTGCAGGTCGTTTAGACCTCAGCACTGTAGATGCAGCGCTGTTACCAGCCGATGCAGATTACTACTTATGTGGTCCAATGCCATTCATGGCAGAACAGCGTAAAGCTTTACTTGCGCGTGGCATCAAAGATGAGCAAATCCATAGCGAAGCGTTTGGTACAGGTGGTGTTCGCCACTAATCTAAAGCGTTAAAAGCTAATAGGTAAGGCTAGTCTAGTTATGCTAGACTAGCCTTAATTTATTTGTATTTTAAAAAAACATCTGTGCGATCATGCAATTAAATAAATTCACCGACTATGCGCTGCGTATTTTAATGTATATCTCGCGTCCTCGAGATGTACCCTATACCATTGCGGAAATTGCACAGGATTTGCATGTTTCCCAGAACCATCTGGTAAAAATCGTTCACTTTATGGGTAAGCAAGGATGGCTAATTACCACTCGTGGTAAAGGTGGCGGGATTCGCTTGCATCCTGAAGCATTGCCTTTGCGTTTAGGTCATGTGGTGAGAATCCTGCAAGGTGAAAATCAAATTGTAGAGTGTAATACCCCGCCCTGCGTGCTGCGTGCGCAATGTGGACTAAAAGGCATTCTCAATCAGGCAATGGAACAGTTTTATCAAAGCTTAGATCAATACAGCTTGGGTGAAGTGCTACAGCCTGTACCCAATTTACAGTTCAGTACACAATCTCCAATCCCGCTGATTCATCTTTAAAGTAACTTAAACGGTCAAAGCAATATCATCCTAGATGTTGCTTTTTTCGGGCATTCAGGGCGCAAAGGTCGCTTGCCTGTATGACTTGCTTTATAATGCCTGTTTGTAGACCATGAATTGAAGTTAAGTTATGCACCATAGCAGAGGAAAATCGAAAAACAGTAAGGCAGCAGCACAGCCACGGCAGAAAATTAGCTACGAGAAAAAAGTAGACCCTGCCATTACTGAATACTCTGTTCGCGCCTTAAACTGGCTGCGTAAAGCCGAGTTTTTAATGAGTGCGCCTAAACTGAATTTATGTGTAGAAGATACTGGCTACGAAGTGGCTTTTGCAGGACGCTCCAACGCAGGTAAGTCCAGTGCAATTAATGCTTTAACCAATCAAAAACAATTGGCACGTGCTTCTAAAAAACCGGGTCGTACTCAAATGATCAACTTCTTTAGTTTGGGCAACCCCGAACAGCGTTTGGTCGATTTACCCGGTTATGGTTATGCAGCCGTACCTGAAGCCATGAAAATTGTGTGGCAAAAAGAACTCGAAAATTATTTGATTCATCGTAAAAGTTTACAAGGCTTGGTGTTACTGATGGATATTCGCCATCCCTTACAGCACTTTGATGTGATGATGCTGGAATGGGCGTATTCGCGTAAATTGTTCGTGCATGTATTGCTCACCAAATCGGACAAACTCAACCGCGGCCCTGCCAATAAAGTATTGCTTGAAGTCAAACAGCAGTTGAAAAAGATGAAACTAGATTTCTCGATTCAATTGTTTTCATCACTCAATAAGCAAGGTTTGGAAGAACTTGCGAGTGTGATGGGCGGACGTTTGAACTTTACCTTAGAACAAGCGCATCAATTTGATTTAGACAGCATTCCAGAAGCGACTGGCGATGATGTTGATGTTGATCAGCCTGAATTTTTAGAAACTGACGATTTAACCGCATCTGATACCGAAACCAAATAGTCCGTTAAATTACTGACTATTGGTCTATAATATAAAGTCCTATTCGCTCAATCTCGAATAGGACTTTTTATTTGTATGTCCACTTTCAGTTTTACGCCGTAATCACAATCTCCCTCTCCACCAAAGTTGCACTTTACAACGCAGCCAGAAATGCCCTACTGTCAAGATCATAACAATTAAACGTTTAAACAATTACATAAGATAAGGAGATCAAACATGCAGGCACACATTTCAGTGATTACCTTAGCGGTAGAAGATTTACAACGTGCACTCGATTTTTACCGCGACGGCTTAGGACTTGTAACTGAAGGCATTATTGGACAGGAATTTGAACAAGGTGCGGTGGTCTTTTTTGAACTGCAAGCAGGCTTAAAACTGGCTTTATGGTCTAAACAAAGTTTACAACAAGATACAGGCTTAACAGGTACAGCCAGCAGTGCTGCACAAATCACTTTAGGACATAATGTACATAGCCCACTCGAGGTCGATCAGGTATTGAAACAAGCAAAAAATGCAGGTGCGAAAATTTTAAAACCTGCACAGAGCACCTTTTACGGCGGTTATGCAGGTTATTTTCAGGACTTAGATGGTCATATTTGGGAAGTGGCCTACAGCCCATGTTGGGATTAATCTGCTTTGGCTCATGTCTTTACATAGCACAATAAAACAGGATGATGCTGAAAACTTGATTCGATTTTAAACCCATTATCAGGAATGCAGTGCAGGGTCATCACGAGTATGCCGATCGACCACCACACTAATCATCATATCGCCCTGCACATTGACCACAGTACGCACAGTATCCAACAAACGGTCGATCGGCAATAAAATCGCAATCGCTTCTGCAGGCAAGCCCACCGATTGTAATACCATAATCATCGTCACCATACCTGCGCTTGGAATACCAGGCGCGCCCAAAGAAGCGATCATGGCTGTGGCACAGACAATTAATTGCTGTCCTAAACTTAAATCCAGCCCCATTAAATTGGCAACAAACAAAGCCGCTGCAGCTTCATACAATGCCGTTCCATCCATATTCAGTTGTGTACCTAACGGGATCACAAAGCCTGCAGTTTGCGGACGCACACCTAAATTTTCCTGCGCACATTTCATCGAAAGTGGCATAGTGGCAGAACTGGAACTGGTGGCAAAAGCCGTAATTAAGGCAGCACGTGTGCCTTTAAAAAAGGTGATCGGATCCATTTTGCCAAATATCCACAACAGCAAAGGCAAGACCACCACACCATGAAAAATCGTGGTGCCCGTGACCACTGCAGCAAACTCTGCCAAACGACTCAGGACTGAAATATCTTCGGTTGCAACCAACTTAGCCAATAAAGCAAAAATCCCCAAAGGTGCCAGTTTCATTACCCAGCCAATCATCAACATCATAATTTCAAAAAATTGCTGACTGAGTTTACGTACCGTTTTAAAGTGCTCCCCGCCTTTGACCAGCGCCACACCCACCAATAAGGCAAATATCACCACTGCCAAAACATTACCCTCGGCAAAAGCTTTAAACGGATTGATTAAGGTGTTTTGAATGAAATTGGTAAAAAACGAAGACGGCGTAAGCGTGTCTGGGCTTTGATGCTGCGCCATAGCATCTTGAAACATCACAATATCTACGCCTTTACCCACTGCAAATAAATGCGCACACGCCAAACCTAAAATTAAAGCCAAAGTCGTGGTGGTGACACAACACGCCAACGTAATTTTCCAGACTCGACTCAATTGCCCTACAGCCTGTAAGTTCGACACACCGACCACAATTGAGCTAAAAATTAGTGGGATCAGCAGCATTTTCAGTAAACCAATAAAAATACTGCTCATTAAACCAATGCCATACAAACTGGCGCTAAAAAATGTGCTGTCTGGAAATAGATTCAGAATAAAACCAAACACCACACCCAAAATTGCGGCAATTAGAATTTGTGTATTGAGGCTCATACGCAATTGAGTTTTTTAATGTGATGTGTGGACTATGCCATGTGGCTGAAATTGAATCGAGTATTATTTTTCTAGCGCACTTTGATTAGGTTCAGATCGTGCTTCAGGATGTAAAAAAGCCGACATGAATGTCGGCTGATGAATGTAGATTTTAAAGGCTATATTTTATTGCGTTTCGATTTCACGTAAACGAATCAAGCCTTCCTGACTGGTGCTACACACCAATTCACCATTTTGCCACATGCGCCCAAAGTTCAAACCACGCGAACTAGTGCTAATGGTGGCTTCCATGTCGTACAGCATCCAGTCATCCACACGGAACGGTTTATGGAAATACATGGCATGGTCAATACTGGCACACTGTAAACTTGGTGATAAATAGCTCAAACCATGCGGACGCAGTGCTGTGGTCATTAACGTGAAGTCTGAATAAAATGCCGCAATTGCCTGATGCAAAGACACTTCATCCACCTCTGGTGAAATGCTGTCATGGGTACGAATGTAGTGCGCATAAACAGGCGCTTCAGGCTGGGGTAAAAAAGGATTGCTCGGGTTAATTGGACGAATTTCAACATGACGATCACGCATAAAACTGGCGCGAACGTTTTCAGGTACAAATTCAACAATATGCTGTTTTAATTCAGCTTCATTTTTTAAAAGTTCAGCGGCGGGATAATTCGGCTCTGAAATTTGATAGTTCAAGCCTTCTTCCAATGGCGCAAACGACACTATTGCCGTAAAAATAGTACGTCCATGCTGAATGGCACGCACCTGACGGCTAGAAAAACTTTTACCATCTCGTAAGCGGTCAACCTCATAAATAATGGGTGCGTTGACATCTCCACCAAACAAGAAATAAGCATGTAAGGAGTGCGCAGGACGATCAGTGGTATAAGATGCAGCACGTAAAGCCTGTCCCAAAACCTGTCCACCAAAAACACGTTTACCCACCAAGTTACGACTGATACCTCGGTAGATATTTTCTTCTAACTTTTCTAAACAAAGAAGTTCAACCAGCTCTTGTGTGAGTGCGTTCATAACTAACCTATGTATGGCGGAAATTGGGGATGCGGGATCGAAGTCGATGAAAAAATAAATCGTCAAAATAAACTGACTATTTTAAGCCTGCTATTTTGCCATAGATTCTGCATCTTTTACCCATCAAAGACTGACCGCTGTGTCACAACTTAGCCGATCAATTTTGCTAAAAATACGATTTTTAACGATAAAATCTAACAATATTCATGCAAATTATCTAAAAATGCAGCGCGATTATTAGATACAATGACGCAAAATAAATTCCCTACTGGCTAGGGACTTAGGTGATGAAGTAGGAGTGAATATGTCCAAGCGTGGTTTTGGTCAAATGTATCGTCAGCTTTCTGGTAAGCTGCTTGACCTTGTGGTGACACCGCATGTTTTGGGTGAAGTCCCTGTCAAGGATGCGCAAAGTGTAGACTCAAATGCCACTCGCACCAAGATAACTTGCTACGTATTGCAAAATCACTCACGCAGCAATGCCTTGGTGGTCGATGGCGAAACACGTCGCTTAAAACTCACGCCTGCGCTTGATCCATTGGTGATGGGTTCACATAAAGAAAAAGCCTCGATTCTGTTTTTACAGCATCACGATGAGAACAACCTACTCAATCCACCACCTTATGCTTTTCCGCCACGCTTGTTACGTTTAATTGAACAATTAGAACAACACCCAGAACTTGATATTGAATTGGTACCTGTGACCGTGTTGTGGGGACGTTCTCCAGACAAAGAGGATTCGTGGTTTAAACTACTGTTTACCGATACGTGGGCAACGCCTGGCACAGTCAAGCAGTTAATGAATATTGGGGTGCATGGTCGTCAGTCTTATTTGGAATTTCACGAGCCACAATCATTACGCGCTTTAATTGAACATGCCAAAACTGAGCATCCGAACCTGTCGCCTGCGACCTTTATTGTTAACACTCTAAATAATTACTTAGATGGACAACGTGAAGTCGTACTTGGCCCAGACTTGTCTGACCGCCGCAATGTCATGCTCAGTCTGATTAAATCTCCCGATGTGCAAGATGCCATTCGTCGTGAAAGTTTACGCAGTAAAATTAGCGTGATTGAAGCCGAGCGTCGTGCGATTGGTTATTTAAATGAAATCGTGTCGGACTACTCTCATGCAGCGGTACGCTTTGCCGATATGGCACTGACCCGCTTATGGACACAATTGTACGATGGCGTGGAAGTGCATAATTTTAGTACCGTGCGCGAACTGGCCAAAGACTATGAAATTATCTATACCCCATGTCACCGCAGTCATATCGACTATTTATTGCTGTCTTATGTGATTTACAAACGCGGCATGATGGTGCCGTACATTGCTGCGGGCGATAACCTGAATATGCCATTTGTAGGTCAATTGCTTCGTGGTGGCGGTGCGTTTTTTATCCGTCGTACTTTCCGTGGCAACGGCTTATACACAACCGTCTTTAAAGAATATTTATTCAGTATTTTGTCGCGTAACACGCCGCTTGAATACTTTATTGAAGGTGGACGTTCACGTACAGGCCGCTTGTTGCCACCAAAGACAGGCATGCTCGCCATGACCATTCACAGTCATTTGCGTGGTCGTGCTAAACCGATTGCTTTTGTGCCAACTTATATTGGTTATGAACGCCTGATGGAAGGTTCAACCTATGTCGGTGAAATGCAAGGCAAGCCAAAAGAATCTGAATCGCTAATGGGCATTTTAAAAACCATGCGCAAGATTGAACGGATTTTTGGCAAGGTGCATGTCAATTTTGGCGAACCTGTGTTTTTAGATGATGTTCTAAAACAACACGATGCCGAACACATCAGCATTGAAAAAAATGATGATCCTATTCCACCACAAGTGTCAGATGCAGTGAATACTTCAGCACATGCGATTTTGGAAAACATTAACCGTGCTGCGGTAATTAACCCGGTATCTTTGTTATCGCTGATTTTACTGGCAACACCAAAACATACCTTGGATGAAGAAATTTGTGTGAAGCAGTTAGACACTTACCGTAATCTGCTCACTGCCCTGCCTTATGATGAGCGCACTCAAGTCACACCATTATCAGGTAAAGAAATTATTGCCTACGGCTTAAAACTCAAACTGATTAAACGAGTGCAGCACGTTTTGGGCGATATTATCGCGATTGAAGACCATCAGGCGGTGTTACTCACCTACTTCCGCAACAATATTTTGCATGCCTTTGTCTTACCATCTTTAATTGCCGCGTTGGTAAAACATAATGGTTCGATTCGCCGTGGCGATTTAATCAACGTCATCCGCACCTTATATCCGTTCCTGAAAGCCGAGTTGTTCTTAAAATGGCAAGATCAGGAACTCAAAGAACGAATTTGTGCCTATGTAGAAGCGTTAATTCAGGCCAAATTGATTTCTGAAGATGCGGAAGGCAACTTAATTTCACCTGCACCAAATAGTGAAGATCACAACCAATTGGTAGTATTGGCTGCACCTGTAATGCAGAGTTTAGAGCGTTATTACATGACGCTGGCGCTGATTACACAACGCGGCTCAGGCAATATTTCGGCACGTCAGGTCGAAGAGTTGAGCCATTTGGTCGGTCAGCGTTTGTCGGTGCTGTATGAATTCAATTCACCTGAATTCTTTGACAAAGCCTTATTCCAAAGCTTTATTAAAGTTTTGACTCAGCAAGGTTATATCAGCACCAACAGTGACAATGCGATTGTGTTTGATGACAACTTTAAAAACGTCGCGCAATACGCCAATTTGGTGTTGGATGATGTGACTTTGCAGATGCTGCAACACATCACCACCTTTAGTGATGAAGAATTGCGTGAGGCTTTGGAGGCACTTGCTGCACAACAAGCGAAGAAACGCTTGAAACGTAAGAAGAAGTAGTTTTCACACAAAAAAGCATAGCGATCTGTATAACAATGGGTCGCTATGCTTTAAATTGAATATAGAACAAAATTTATAGCATTGATAAAATCATCCACCTAAGCGCATTAATTTCTCTTGAATTGCATCACTCACAAATGCATTCAAAGAACTATCTTCCGAAGCTAAAACAGCTTTGCGATGTAACTCAGGACTGATACGAACATTAAATGTTCCCTTGAATGGCTGATCGGGTTTCTTCCCTAATTCTGCACAAGAACCTAAATATCCATCTACCGATTCCTGAAAAGCTTGCTCAAGTGTTTTTAAGGTTTCAGCCTCATAAGTAATAAGATCTCGAATGAACGCCAATTTTCCAAACAACTCACCTGTTTCAAGGTCTGGTTCAATCGTCCCGAGATAACCTTTGTATTTAAAATAACTCATAAAAAACCCTCCTGCTTGAGTGCTTGCTTTACAGCTTTCAATGCCCCACCTTTGATTTCATTTTCAGGGTGAGGTCGATGCAGTAAAATCATGTGCTCGGTTTTGAGGTTTTGACATCCTCCCCCCTTAAAAGAGGGTGATTCCTACAGCTAGACGCTTATGCCCAAGCGCAAGAATGTTTAGAGCTTATATCTCGATCATGAGCTGTACCACAGCTCATGCACTCCCATTCTCTTATTCCAAGATCTGTACTACCTTTGGGACTACTTGAGGTGATCTCACCGCAGCACGAACAGATTTGGGTGGTATAGGCTTCTTGGACTTC
>NZ_NOZT01000089.1:0-2877 GCF_002412355.1 Acinetobacter sp. YT-02 | reverse complement strand
TTAGTTTAACTTATAAAAATCATGAAACACTGTTCGAATTTTAAGCGTGGAACATGAATAATCAATAAAAAGCCACTCTGGTGGGCTTTGTTGCACAAACCTATCTGTACAGGCTTTTTCAGCGATATAATTTTCAAATGAAGAAGCCTACACACAAAATCTACCGCACAACCAATTGGTCCGCATATAACCGAGCACTCATGAGTCGGGGAAATATTGCCATTTGGTTTGATCCTGCTACGCAATGGTATGCTCTATCAAAAGGCAAACAAGGGCGAAATCAAACCTACTCCGACGCAGCTATCCAATGCTGCTTAATGATTAAATCCTTATTCCGTCTATCTTTACGTATGGTCACTGGCTTTGTGCAAAGTCTGATTAAACTTTGCGGATTAAATTGGACCGCACCAGATTATAGTACGCTTTGTAGAAGACAAAAGCATATTGATATTGCAATCAGCTACCAAAAAAGTAGCGATGGACTGCATCTACTCGCAGACTCTACAGGCATGAAGTTTCTAGGTGAGGGCGAATGGAAACGCAAGAAACATGGAGCTGAATATCGTCGCCAATAATGACGTATAAAGTTTTATCTAATTTTTCTTTTTATCCAATTTAAAATTAGGTGCGTACACGGGCTCAACTTTCAATAAAGTATAAAAGGTGTTTGTGTAGGCAATACCCTTACTTTTGATAAGCCAAAAGAAAGCAAAAGCCTTTGTTACCCATACATAACATCCCTATTATGATGGATAACGTGTGGCATCCCTGCCACACTCGTGTATCCAAACGTTGCTTAAATTAAACTATGTAATAGTGGCGACATAAAGGTGCTCTTATCGCTATATATTAAAAACTTAGTGGAACACTGTTTCTAAAGCTTTTAAACCCACTTTGGGATCAAGTAGACCGTTGTAAATTTCAGGGATTTCACGTTCCACCCCAAAAAATTCATAAATGGCAAGCATCGCCCCACGAACTGAATATTCCACAGTAAAGACCACGTCATCTTCAATTTCCACAAACTGTCCAAGGAAAGCAAAGTTTTGTGAGCCTTGTGGAATTACCTGTGGACGATCCCCCGGTTTACGGCAGGCGAATAGGGCAGAGGCGTATGGCATCATGGCGGTAGTAACATCAGTCGTTGCCAAAACATGATCTAAAATGTCGTCAAAACCGAGCTGTTTAATCAGTTCTGTTAGGATTTCTTGCCCCGTGGCTTCGGACATTGGTTTTTTGATGTAGTCGCCTATATGGTCAATTTGGAAACCGTAGCCCCATAAGGTATATAAACCTTCAGGTAAGTCGGCAAAGTGTGGCTGTGCAGGAACCACGATGGATAAATGCCAACCCGACTCATACCAAGTCATGAGTGCGCCTGTGCCTGGTTCATTGCCTGTATAGTCAATAATACGTTTAAGTAGCACGTCATCTTTCATGGTCAGAGTGAAAGACTCCCACTTATGTTCATCGACATTGCCATAAAAAGTCATTGGACGGCCAAAGTCTGGGGCTTTTTGTGCCAGCGTTTCCCAAAGCGTCCAGCCATGATCTTCTCGATGACGAATAAGGGCAGGCACGTCATGATTACCGCCATAACGTGAGTCTGCTGTAATAGAGCCTAAAGTGAAAATAGCTAAATCATTGGCTTTCAGATTAATTTGCTCTGAGCCTTCAGGCAATTGTACATATAGGCGTGAAGCGTAGCGTTCTTGAGTTTCAGCATTGGTAATGAAGTCTGCATCTGTGACATAGTGTCCAAAACGCACATCGACGCCTTGTGCGACTAACCAACGCTGTAGGGGCAGAATCATCGAGTCATATTGGTTGTACTTGGTACGTTTCACACCCGCTAAGGTATGAATGCGTGGCAATTCTTGAATAAAACGCAAGAAATAGCGTCTTAACTCTGCTGCACTGTGCCATTTTTGAAAAGCGAAAGTCGTGCGCCACATGCGCCAGAAATTGGTTTCAAAAAAGGTTTCATCAAAAAACTCATCAATGCGGCGACTGCCAATTTTTTCTTCTTTTGAAGCTAATAGGCGCAGCATCTGTGCACGATGTAGCGTATTCAGACCAAGCTTTGCTGCATCCGCAATGACATGTTCGGCATCAATCAACCGTGCATTGGCGTGGGTTTTCACTTTTTCATTAAACTCACGACATTCTTCACGCACCGAAATGTCTGGATTTTCCAAAGATGGAATACTGGAAAATAAGTCCCATAGGCACAAATAAGTTTCATCGGTCAGCATTCGCCCACCACGTGTTACCCAAGCTTGCGCGGCATGCGGTGTATGTCCACCATCCATCGAACCACCTGAAATATCGAGTTCTTCTAAAATATGGATATTTTTGGCAGGGACTTTGGCATCACGGATTGCAAATGCAGCAGCAGCCATACCTGCGATACCACCACCAATAATCCAAAGATGGGACTGTTGTGCGTCTAATGGGGTGCGCTTCTTCTTTTGCATGGTTCACCTTTAATAATGATGTTAAAAACTATGAAGTATAAAATGTGATTTAGAAAAACCTTAAAAATAGTATGACTTTTTATATATGAAAAATGTATGAAATGGGAAGCAATTTACTCATTATATTTTGTAATCAAAAAAATGTAAGTAATGGTTATTTTTAATACACATTTGTATTTTTTTTAAAATAAAATATAATTTAAGCAATTGATTTTATTATTTTATTGAGTAATCACTCTATTTTGATCATATTTGTTTGTGTCTGAAGAATGTGTTTGAAACTAGGCTTTCTATTGATCATTAAAAGATATAATTGAATAATAGATCTTGTATCTGATGAGGAATATCGTCAACTTCAGCAAGATCTTTTGGTACAGCCTGATAGAGGTGACCTAATCAA
>NZ_NOZT01000088.1:0-3893 GCF_002412355.1 Acinetobacter sp. YT-02 | reverse complement strand
ACTGATTCTGCCTTTGCATCAGGTAATGTTGCCAAGATACAGAGCCGTGTATTTCGTTCAATAAGTGTTGCTATTGCTGAAATTACTTATCAATATCAAGATGATCACACTATTTTAGCAGATCATACTTGGGTCGATTTGACATTACGTGGCCAAGGGGTTGCCCGTCAACTATTAGATATTTTGGTCGCCTTTGCACGTGAAAAGCAGCTAAAAATTGTGCCTGTTTGCTCTTATGTTAAGACGACATTTGAAACGGATACACAATATGCCGATGTTGTGGCTTAAAAAATTATTTTTTAATCGCTATGATTGAGCTGACCTGTTTTTCTACAAACACTTTTTTAAAGTAGATCAACAGGTAAGGTATTGCATACATTCCAATCAGCATGCTGAATAAGAAGAATTTCAGCATCACCGAATCATTCAGTGCAATACATAAACCACTGATAAGCGCAATACAAAACCAGTGGAAAAAAAATGAGCTCACCCACTGCTTTAAACTTAGCCCTAATACAACAGATGAAATGAGTATATTTGTTTCTTCATTTAGACCTAAACGGTGAAAGCCAATCAGCATGCAAAAATAAACAATTAATAAAAATGATGTGGTAAGCACGTCTTTGAGCATCACTTTCTCCAAAACTAAACCAAAACCGCACTTTAAATTGAATGTATGTTAAAAGATGCTACACCTACACCATAGTGGTAAAAGTAGGGTTGAATTGTCAGTCATAAATTACAATTGATTAAAAAATAATCAAAACTATAAAATAATGAGTGATTATTTGAGTCTATTATCTTAATTTCATGACTACTTTTACATTAACAAGAGTGTGATATGTTAATCAGGTTGTGTTATGCCAGTACCCGAGCAGAACATCAAAATGATTTACTCCAAGAAATCAGTGATATTTTGGCAACAGCTCGTCAATTTAATGCTGCACAACACATTAATGGGGTACTTTATTATGCTGAGGGTCATTTTTTTCAGTGTTTAGAAGGTGAACAACAGCAGCTCGAGCAATTATTTGAGCGTATTCAACAGGACCCGCGCCACCGTGATGTCTTTCGCTTCCCTGACCAAATACTTGAGCATGTCCATTTTTCGGAATGGTCTATGAAATATGTGCATAAACATAGTCAGATTTCGAGTTTATTTAAAAAGCTCGGCTTTGATGTTTTTCTACCACATCGTTTGGATGAAAAGACAGTACAGCAATTTTTAGCTTTACTTTTGGATTTAGAACAAACCATCTTGCCTGAAAAATCTCAACGGGGTTATAAAAATAGAGGTTATTCAAACTTTTTCTAAATTTAGTTTGTAGGGTATTTGGGTCATTTCGCCTCTATCTATTGAAAACGGTTTAAATATTAAAAAGCCAATCTATAGTATGCAGATTGGCTTTTTTATCATGCAATAAAGTCAAGATTATTCGTAATTAACCGTCACTTTCAGGGCTTTTTCAACTGAAGCATGTTTAAGCACATCATAAGCTTTTACAAATTCTGAAAATTAAAATGCTGCGTTGCTAATTTTTCTAAAGGCGATTTACCTGAACAGCAGTTTTTAAAAGTATGTCTGTCGTATATTGGCATTCACCAAACCCGTGGTGATGGTCAGTTTTTTAATCCAGAGTTTGTTTAACTCAAAATTCATCGACTTATTTGTATTGGTTTTATAATGATTTGACCATATTTCTTAGTAATGGTGATGAAAGACATCCAGCAGCCGACCTGGTGCAATTGTTATACTCGCTGTAAGTTATCTTTCTAAAGTAACAGATCAAGATGACAAATTCATGAGCAGTATTATGAATTTATAATTAGTATAAAAAGCCCCCTATTTTTTAAAAAAACAGGGGGCTTTTTGAAAAGCTTTGTTCTTTTAATTATTCCCGCTTTCTACTAGGATCAATTGTCATTAAGTAAAAAAGGCCTGTATTCATATCTCTAACAGTGAAATGCCATCCTTTATTCTCTATTAATTCTTCTTTAATATAATTTTCGCCCTTCAGCCAAAGCCATTTATAGCTTTGAACATAATCAGAAAATCCTTCATAAATTTCATAATGTTCTATTTCTGACTGCTGACCAAATAGATTTTCAACAACAATTTTTGAGCCAAATACTTCACATTTATAGATCAGCCTAGAGTACATAAATATCTTAAACATTCCGACCATTGGTGAAATAAAGATAAAAAATACTACAAGCACCAACATAGCTAAATTATCTATAGTTTGTTTGTTTAAGCCCCAAATAATATTTTTATCGAATCCGTAGATGTATAAACCCAAAAGAACACTGCCTATGCTGAGTAAAAAATAGATACAAATCGCAATTATCACTTGATAACGATTTTCTTTAATTTTATAAAAGTTATACTCAAATATATCTTCACTTTTTGCCATTTTCTATTCTGATCCATATGCCCTTTAAGGGTTGTTCAATCTAAGGTTCTTAAATCAATTTAACATAATGGCTGTTATACGAACAATCTCTGTAATGCATATTGCATTACAATATTCTCATGCATTCAATAAATGGGAAAATGATGGCTACTGTTAATTTCAGGGTCGATGAAGCCCTTAAAGAAAAGTCTTATTCAATCCTAAAAGAACAAGGAATTGCACCTACTGAGTTCTTTACTAATATTCTTGAATATATTGCTACGACTGGAAAGCTTCCAGTACAAAAAGCTTTACTCTCAGAAGAGGATACCGAGCTATTAGCGATTGTTCGTAAACGTGTTAATGATCCTAAAGAGATGTTCGAGGAAGTGTAAGCGTCCGCTGAACACACCTTCTGAATTCATCCTATAAGCCTTAATTTAGTCCCCACTTAGAAACAAGTGGGGACTTAAATTTATGACTACAAATAATCAGACATCCATCGCATCTCTTGCGAAAAAACGAAGAACATACAGTGCTGAATTTAAACAGCAGATCGTTCAGGCTTGTAAAGCACCGGACGTTTCAATTGCTTCAGTCGCTTTGCAACATGGATTGAATACAAATCTTGTATCCAAATGGATTCGCTTAATTGATGCTAAGCCAGGGAGTGATCGCTCACCACTACCGAATAAACCTGCATTTATTGCCTTATCTTGCTCTGCACCATTAGATCCTACTCCTACTGACATGTTAAAAGTTCAAATTACTTTACCCCACTCAAAAGCAGAAATTGGCTTGAAATGGCAAGTATCGAAAATATCTGCTTTAGCAGAATTACTCAAGGTACTTGCAACATGATCCGCATTGATGAAATCTGGCTCTCCACCCAACCTCTGGATATGCGAGCAGGGATGGATACGGTCATGGCGCAGATTATGAAAGCCTTTGGCTCAATCAAACCGCATTGCGCCTACCTGTTCTGTAATAAACGTGGCCATCGTATGAAAGTGCTGGTACATGATGGACTGGGCATCTGGCTGTGTGCCCGGCGGCTGGAACAGGGAAAATTCCATTGGGCTCAAGTTCACCAAGGTGAAACCGTGGCCCTCAACCCGGAACAGTTACAGGCATTAATCCAGGGTTTGCCCTGGCAGCGCATTGGACGACAGCAAGTGGTAACAATGCTCTAAACCAAGCTCGGCTATTCTGCTATTCTCCAAACGTTCTATTTCCTCTGCGTCATGACCTCAGGCATACTGCGGTCATGAATACGCTGCCTGACTTAAGCCAACTGACCCATGAACAACTGCTGGAATTTACCCGGCAGTTGGCGATGCAGCATCAGTCTCTGGCACAATCAAATCAAGAATTAGAAAAATCAAACCAACAATTGGATGCCAAAGTTCAGCATCTTTCTATTCTCTAGGACTTACGCATTGACGGATTCAAAAAAGTATTAAAATACTTTATAAAGTATCTGTGATCAGACGAATTAAA
>NZ_NOZT01000087.1:0-3233 GCF_002412355.1 Acinetobacter sp. YT-02 | reverse complement strand
ATACAAAAGATAATCATTTAAATCTCTAATAAATACCCACCTTGCCACTACTGAATCGACATAGACAAAATGAGCACTTATGCAAATATTTGTCTATATTTTTAGTTATAGTTAATTACTCTCCTCCGAGAAGACCCTTCCATGGGTTAGTCATTAAGTCATCCTGATCTTCAATAGTGACTTTAATTTCATCATTCAATAATTGTCTGATCAAATGAACCTTATCATCAGGGATGAGCATCAGTTGAGCATTTAATCCTGCCGCTATAATTTCTAAGGTCTCTAATCGAGGGTTGCCCTGACTTTCCAGTTTTTGATACTGCTGTCTTGAAATGCCTGTACGGGATTGCATATCAACTTGCTTTAAGCCCAATAGGGTTCGTCTTTTTTTGATTTGCTGAAGTAAAGACTCATTCATTGTAGACACATTTATTGCTTTTTAGTGTTATAAGAAACATATTAGTTTCTTTTTTCTTGAAAAGCAATTTATGATTTTATCATTTCGATCTGCAAAACAGCCTTAGCTACGTAGTGATCTGAAATGACTCTGAAAATACAGTTAAAATTTGCATTCGGACCCGCATCCTTTGTGATGGCCAGTTATTTTGATGCCAAGGAGACCCACACATTTAGAATTTTAAAAGCGGCTTTACGTTTAATTATCTTATGGATTGAAAATTGGGGTAGTGTCAATAGATCTAAAATTATAAAACGATATTATTGTGTGATTGTTCTACAATATAGCCTAGAGCTTTATAACTTTTACTCCTTCTCTGAAACATTTTGACAAATATCGGATGGTTAACATCAACATAATCATATACCTGAACTTCAAATTTACCTTCATTTGATCTATGAATACGCCCAACATATTGAGCCAAAGTGCCTTTCCATGAAATCGGGAATGCCAAGAACAAGGTATCTAAACGAGGAAGATCAAAACCTTCACCAATGTATTTTCCCGTGGCAATCACAACATGAGCATCATCTAAATTTTGTTTTTCTTTTATGTTTTTTGTATGGCTCATACCTCCCTGTAAAATAGATGTTTTATACCCTAAATCATTCAACTTATTTCTAAGATTTTCGGCATGTTTTCTACGTTCAGTTAAAATTAACGGGATCTGACCATTTTGAATACAATGAGAGACATCTTTAATAATGGCATTATTACGTTCTGTATCTTCAGTAAGATGTTGCATCAGCTTTGAAATATGTGGTTTATTTTCGGTACCAAAGAAAATTTCTGGGAATTCACCTTCATAATTTACTTTTATTAATAATTTTTTAAGCTGGGTGTGATTGTTGGATTTTGCTTTGTATACAATAGAACCAGCTTGCATGAAAATAATGGGTTGATGCCCATCTTGACGTTCTGGTGTAGCAGTTAACCCGAGAATGTAGTAGGGACTGACTTCACTGAGAAGAAATTCATAGCTTGGTGCGGATAAATGGTGGCATTCATCTACGATAATTTGTCCGTAATTAAAGGCGATAGGTTTGATTGAATTATTTACACGGTTGATTAGACTTTGATATGTTGCAATGTCAATTTGATTAGATGGTTTGGCTTTTCCACCTTGTATTGTACCAATTTCGACATCGGCTAAAAATGAATGTAATCGTTCTTTCCATTGAGAAACAAGTTCTTTGTTATGAACAATAATGAGTGTATTTGTTTGGCGTTTGGCAATGATAGAGATTGCAGTAACAGTTTTTCCAAAAGCCGTTGGTGCATGTAGAACTCCAACATCGTGTTCAAGGATTTTTTTACATGCCATTTCCTGTTCAGAGGATAATTCGGTAAGTAGATTTATATTGACTAATATGTTGCCTTTAGTACGTTGATCTTTTAGTTTTATTTTAGTATCTTGTTGATTAAGCAAGTGAATTATATCTGTTAGGCATCCTCGTGGTAAACTGAGATATTGTCCTTCAAGGCGGGCACAGCATATGTGTCTTGGAATTCCTGTCGTTGAAAAACGCATTGCTTGTGCTTTAAAAAAACGAGGGTTGGAGAAAGTGGCTAATCTTTTTAATTGAGCTATCAATTGAGAGGGTAATGTCTGAATTGGAATGTGAATCATATTTGCGAATACCAATTCAATAGCGTCTGGACATCCCGCGATCTTTTGATTTTTTTTAGGAATATTTTTTACCCATGGAGCCTCATGGTCAACATCTGTTTGATTCTGTTCGATGAAATTGTAGCCTAGTTCATTCACAATATTATTAACTTCAGAAGAACTCATTAATTCAGTTTGTTGTAAAACAGTCCATGGGTCAGTAAAGGCATTAAAGTTACTGTCAATAAAGGTACTATTTCCTAGCGCTCTTGCGTGCTTTTGTAAGGGTAATGCTATTAAATTTCCAAATCCGCCTGCTGGCATGTGATCTTGATTTGGAAACATACGATCATAAGATTCAAAATCTAGAGCTGGATAAAGTTCCATGGCCTTATCTAGAATACCTGCACCCATTAAGCGAGCTTGCTTAGCTGCAATTGGTTCAGAGAAAAATATCCAAACATGTGCGCCATTACCTGAACGAGAGCGCTCAACCAAAAATGGTATATTTAAAGATAAGCACGCTTCAGAAAATGCAGTTACACAATTTTTCCAATCTGATTTATCAAAATCTACTGCGAGTAACCTACATTGATCTGTTGCTAATAGTGGGTAAATGCCTATAACTTTCTGTCCAGTTAAATGAGAATAAAGAACTTCTTGTGTGATGGGTAATAGTTGACGGCTTTTACAGTCTGAACATTTAATTTGAGGTTTGTAACAAATGCCATGTTTCCACTCATTTGCACAAGCAACAGAATAACCAGATTTTCCACTGCTATTTTCCCAACGATAAGCAAAGGTATCAGTTCGTCCAATAAACCTTTGAGAAAATAATAAAAGTCTTTCTTCTGCTGATAAATAATTCTTATTTTTTTCTTCAAGCGATATAAGTTTTTCTTTTTCTTGATAAAGGCTTTGATATTCATTTTGTAATAATGTGATTTGGTCTAAAATTTGCTGTAATCTAACTGCAATTTCTTTTAACTTATTATTCACTGATTTTTCCTAAAACACAGCTATTACTGTCCTAATATCAAATCTTAAATTAAAGAATTACAATATAATAAATCAATTAATTTTCAAAATATTACTCTGTACACGACAAAAATAGATAACTCATTGAAATAATGTCACAATAATTGTTTTCTAACGACGAATACTATG
>NZ_NOZT01000086.1:0-3507 GCF_002412355.1 Acinetobacter sp. YT-02 | reverse complement strand
ATCTTCTTGCGGCTTAACTGTGTCCTGAAATTCAATACCATTTGAGTTGGGTTCAAATATAGGAGATTCAGCATCAGCAATATGTTGGACATGAATCACTTGAGTACCCTGTTGACGGGCTTTCGCAATTACTTTCACTGCATTAGCAGCAGCTTGTTCAATATTTACCAATGGTAATTTACCTGTAGGTAGATATTCATTTTGTAAGTCGATAACTAATAAAGCTGATTTTGACATACCTATTCCTTTACTTAACTAATATTGGTTTTGTTCTACTTATGTTTTAAAGAAGTGGAATGCTTCCACTTCTTTAAGTCACTTTAGAAAGAAAGCGTTTCACCATCGATAGGAATTAAAACCTTATCTTGGATTCCTTTGTCCTTTACGTAATCTGCAAGCTCAGCACGTGTTACCGACATGTGGTTAATTGCATCCATGTGAACAGCAACCACTTTAGCATTTGGTGCTTTCTGAGTTGCATGATAAGTATCTTCTTTGCCCATAATAATGGATTCTTTAAAGCCATCAACCAAGGCGTTACCTGTATTCAAGACAATCACATCAGGTTTAAATGTTTGAATCGCTTGATCAACTTCAGAACGCCAGATGGTATCTCCTGCCACATAAACAGTTTCATGGCCAGCAGCTTCAAATACCACACCCATTGCTTCACCTAATCCAGCTTTAAGCTTAGGAATACGGTACATGGCATCAGTACCGTGTTGACCACCAGTTTTAGTGAGCTTAATCCCTTCAAAGGTCGCTTGAGTTAATACACGAACATCTTTGAAGCCTTGTGACTGAATGATTTTCTGGTCTTCTTTATTCTGTACAAACAACGGCATGTTTTTCGGAATAGTCGCTTGTGCTGCATCATCCCAATGATCTAAATGTGTATGGGTCACGATTACCGCATCTACACCTTCTAAAATCGTTTCAGGCTTAATAGGCAAATCGACTAATGGATTCCGTAAATAGCTACGATGAGTATCAGGAAAACCTTCATAGAATCCTTTTTTAGCAAACATTGGGTCAATTAAAAAAGTCGTATCAGCATAGGTTACTTTAATCGTTGCATTGCGAATTTCTTGTATATGCGTAACTTTAGAAGTATCTCGCTGAACCACCTTATCATTCGCATATAAATGGACTGAAGCCATTGCCAGAGAGAGTGCAATAACAGAGCTACTTAAAATTTTATTCATGTTCCAGATCCAATCATTTAGTCATACTCGAATCATGATAGGAAAAATTAAGCAATAAAATTGTCTTTAAGGACAATCATCGAAACTATTGGGACAACATGCTATATTTATTATTTTAGAGAGGTAGATTGAATGGCTATACCAGTGATTGGATTGTTCGTATATCCCAATATAAATCCATTTCACTTCTCTATCCCCCATATCATTTTCAATATCAAGATTGAAGATAAACGCTTATTTGATCTGAAAATTTTTTCTATAGATGGCCAGCCCGTAACAACAGAACAGTCTATGATGATTATCCCTGATGGTGGGGTCGAGCTCATTAAAGAGTCGGATCTTATTATTATTCCTGGGTGGGATGATTTTAATCACGAGCCTAAACAAGTACTTATCGATGCCCTAAATTGTGCATATCAGACTGGAATTAGAATTGTAGGGTTATGCTATGGAACTTATGCACTGGCATATGCTGGTTTACTTGACCATAAAAAAGCAGCTACGCACTGGATGGCTGAACAAGATTTCAGTGAGCGGTTTCCACAGGTTCAACTTGATTATGATGCCCTGTATGTAGAAGACCAAAGGATTGTAACCTCTGCTGGAACAGGTGCAGCATTAGACTGCTGCCTATATTTGGTACGAGAAATCTATAATGCACGAATTGCGAATAAAGTCTCTAGAGTAATGGTGATCCCGCCTCACCGTGAAGGTGGGCAAGCTCAGTTTATTGAACAGCCAGTCGCAGAATCGAGCCAAGATGCACAAATTAATGTATTACTTGATTTTTTAAGAAAGAATTTAGCTTTACAACATAATATTGAAAGCCTCGCTGAACGGACACATATGACACGCAGGACGTTCACACGGCATTTTAAGAAAGCGACAGGCATGACCCTAGTCGATTGGCTGAATACTGAAAGAATCAGATTAAGTTGTGAACTTTTAGAAACGACAAACTTGTCTATCGAAAAGATAACCGAGCTTTCAGGTTTTAATAATACCGTGTCATTTAGAAAAAATTTTCGTGAAAAATATGGCACCAGCCCTCAGGCATGGAGAAAAGCTTTTGGGATCATTAATGAAAATAATCCACCCATTTAACATAATGGTGGTTATACGAACTATCTATGTAATGCAAATTGCATTACAATATATCCATGTATTCAACAAATGGGAAAAGTAATGGCTACTGTTAACTTCAGGGTCGATGAAGCCCTTAAAGAAAAATCCTATTCCATCCTTAAAGAACAAGGTATTGCACCTACAGATTTCTTTACTAGTATTCTTGAGTATGTTGCTACGACTGGGAAATTACCTGTCAAAAAAGCTTTGCTTTCAGAAGAAGATGAAGAATTATTAGCTCTTGTCCGTAAGCGTATTAATGACCCTAAAGAGATGTTTGAGGAAGTCACATTAGATGACTTATAAGCTTTTACGTCACAAAGACTTTACAGCAGAATGGGAAAAACTCCCTGTTGCTATACGAGAATAATTTAAAAAGAAAGTAGCCAAAGTCATAGAGCAGCCACATATTCCAAAGAATATGCTTAGAGGCGATCTCGCAGGTTGCTATAAAATTAAATTATTAAAAGCTGGTGTCAGACTTGTCTATCAAGTTAAAGATGATCAGGTAGTTATCTTGCTCATCACAGTCGGGAAACGAGCTGATAGCATAGTTTATGACGAAGCTAAAAAGCGCATTAAAGACTAAAAATGGGAGTTTATAGCTCCCATTTTTATTGATGATTTTTTAGTTCATTAAGCATGGCATCACGCAAAATCTTATTCATACGTGTCTGATAGCCTTTGCCTTGTGCTTTTAGCCATTGCATGACATCTGCATCAATGCGTACTGTAGTCACTTGTTTAGTTGGCTTATAAAACGGATTTTGGACAGCATTTTTCCAAAAGCTTTCATCAAGTTCAGGTATGTCCGAAAAGTCTATTTCACTGTCTGCGCGTTTATCTAATGCCTCAAGTCTTGCCTTTTGTTCTTCAGATAAGACAGGAGGTTTATTCAAATCTACTTTGTACGTAACGGTTTTTTTCATACTGTTTCCTCTCTTTTTTCTCTGCCTGTCGTGCTGAAATAATACGGAGATGATCAATCCCATTATGATCTTGTACAGTATGAGCCACTAATAAAACTGTCTGCCCGTGTACGAGACCTATCGCTTGCCAACGATATTCACCATTTTCAAAGCGATCCTGTTTGAAGACGGCATGGTAATCCTCCCATAAATAACCGAAGTTAAAAGTAGAGGTTAAGCAGCCATTAGAGGTGGCTTTCCTTTGTTAG
>NZ_NOZT01000085.1:0-3559 GCF_002412355.1 Acinetobacter sp. YT-02 | reverse complement strand
GAGAGTAAGTCATCGCCAGCTCATTATTCAAACACCCCCAACTAACGTTGGGGGTGTTTTTTTATGTGGAAAGATAAGTAGAAAAAAAGTTTAAAACCAGATATTTACAATAATAAATTATGTGAAAAATACAGCATATATCAAATTATCATAAATTGTAGCAAGTTTATTTGGTCGAATTTATCTACAACTTTAGTCTAGGTTTTTAAGAAAATTAACCAGAGTTAAGTTTTTGCTGTAGACAAAAAGTGAATATTGATTCATTTTATATACAAAAGTGAATAACCATTCATTTTTTATAAAATAAAAAGCTCACAATTGGAGGTGAGGGAAAAATGACAGCAACAACAATGAATGTGAATGCTGTAGTGGATCAAGCAAAGTTTAAACCTTTTCATTTAAAAATTGTACTTTGGTGCGTATTTATCGTTATTTTTGACGGTTATGATTTGGCGATTAACGGTGTGGCTTTACCACTACTGATGCAAGAATGGAATATGACGGCTGTACAGGCAGGTATGCTTGCGAGTACAGCGCTAGCAGGTATGATGTTTGGCGCCATGTTGTTTGGCATGTTGGCAGACAAAATTGGCCGTAAAAATGTCATCTTAATTTGTGTGACGTTATTTAGTGGCTTTACTTTTTGGGGTGGCTTCGCATCCAACCCAACAGAGTTTGGTATTTTACGTTTTATTGCAGGTTTAGGGATTGGCGGGGTATTGCCTAACCTTGTGGCCTTAACCTCTGAATATGCACCACAAAAAATGCGTAGTACCTTAGTCACTACTATGTTCAGCGGCTATGCCGTGGGTGGCATTATGGCTGCCTTACTTGGTGCATGGTTGACGCCTAGCTTTGGCTGGGAAGTGATGTTCTATATTGCGGGATTACCGTTACTTATTTTGCCTTTGTTGTGGTTTTTCTTACCAGAATCTTTAACCTTTTTGGTGAAAAAACAGCAACATGAAAAAGCGCGACATATCGTCCAGCAAATTAGTCCACAAGAACATATTAGTCCTCAAACACAATTTGTATTAAATGAAGTACAAACCGCAGATGCCTCGATTGCAGCCTTATTTAAAAATAACCGCAGTATGAGTACCTTGCTCTTTTGGTGCTGCTTCTTTATGTGTTTGTTGATGGTTTATGCTTTAGGCAGTTGGTTGCCAAAACTGATGATGGCGGCAGGTTATTCATTGGGTAACAGTTTAATGTTCTTGATGGCTATGAATATTGGCGCAGTGATCGGAACTATCAGTGGCGGGATTTTAGCAGACCGTTTCCACTTAAAACCTGTGATTATTGGCATGTTTTTATTGGGGGCATTCTCTCTAGTGGGTCTAGGCTTCAATTCACCACAGCCTGTAATTTATTTATTGGTCGGCTTAGCGGGTGCTTCTGCCATTGGCAGCAGTATTTTACTGTATAGCTTTGTTGCACAGTATTATCCACTCACGATTCGTTCGACAGGTATCGGTTGTGCTTCTGCAGTGGGGCGTGTCGGTGCGATTGTAGGCCCTATTATCATTGGCGTACTTTTGGGTATGAATTTACCGCATAAAATGAACTTTTTGGCGGTGGCGATTCCTGCGGTGATTGGTGCAATTGCAGTGGCAATGATTCGTTTACAAAGTACATCAAAGGTGGTGAGTGAGCCAAGTGTGGTCAAAAAAGCCAGTCGATCTTATAGTTAATTGATCGTTAATATTGTGGGACTTTGAAATTAAGGAGCATCGCTCCTTAATTTTTTGCCTATTTACTTTGTAGAAGATTCAAGTAAGAAAGTGTATAGCGATACATTTCTATTATGCTCAGGGTGAGTTTCATTGGTTATGATGTCTTGATTAGCTCAAGCTAAGATTGAATAAATAGAGGAGCAATTAGGATGCTTAAGATGAATCGGCAACACTATGGATTTATAGGTCTAGTTACATTGGGTTTAATCACAGGGTGTAATGCACAAGTTCAGCCGAAACAGAACTCGGCTACTTTAGAGTCAAAATCAACTTCTGCACAAAACTTACAACGCTATCAAGTACAGCCAATTGCAGATTTTAATGAGCCGTGGGCATTGACAGAGTTACCAGATGGACGTCTATTAATTACAGAAAAAGCGGGGAAATTAAAACTTTTTAATCCAAAAACAGTTCAAAGCTTAGATGTTCAAGCTATCCCTGAAGTGGCTTATGGCGGACAAGGTGGTTTGGGTGATGTCATTTTAGATCCTGAATTTAAACAGAATCAGCAGATTTATTTAAGTTATGCAGAAGCGGGTACGGGTGGTTACGGTGCAGTCGTGATTCGGGGCAAGCTCTTATTGGATGCTAAACCCACGCCAAAACTTGCCCAAATTCAAAGAATCTGGCAGCAAGTGCCGAAAGTTTCAGGACAGGGACATTATGCACATCGTATAAAGTTTGGTGCAGATGGCAAATTATGGATAAGTTCTGGTGAACGACAAAAGTTTGAACCTGCTCAGGATTTAAAATCTAATTTAGGCAAAATTTTGCGTTTAAATGCAGATGGCACAACCCCTTTAGACAATCCATTTCAAACACATGGCGAGATTGCCAAACAAGTCTGGAGTTTGGGGCATCGCAACCCTTTGGGCATGGCATTTGATTCCGCAGGGCAGCTTTGGGTTGCAGAAATGGGACCTAAAGGTGGCGATGAGTTGAATCTGATTGCCAAGGGCGAAAACTATGGCTATCCGCTGGTGTCGAATGGTGATCACTATAATGGTTTGCCAATTCCAGACCATGCGACTCGTCCTGAATTTACAGCCCCAGTTCTGGATTGGACGCCTGTCATCTCTCCTTCAAGTTTGATGTTTTATACGGGAGATGTATTTCCACACTGGAAGCATAAAGCCATTCTTGGTGGTTTATCTTCAAAAGCAATTATTGTAGTGGATACACAAGCACAGCCTGTTCGGGAGCTACAGCGAATCGCGATGGGGCAGCGGATTCGTGGCGTACTCCAAGCGCAGGATGGCAATATTTGGGTGATTGAAGATGGTCAATCTGCCAGATTGCTTAAATTGGTGGCTCCATAAAATGCCTTTCTTCAGGTCTAAACATATTTTAGGGTGGGACAAAAAACAGATAGAAAAAAGCCCCAACATCATGTCGGGGCTTTTTCAGATTTATGTTTAGGTATTACTCCTGTTATACCTTTCAGCGTCCTGCCGTTATATTATTTATTATTGTTATTCTTGCTTTTTGAAACATCCTGTGTAAGCGTCCGCTGAATCCCATACCTATTTTTTAATTCGATTTAGGTTTCCAGCAGTGCGGCAGCAATTCTTCAATTTGGGTCACTTTGTGTGTCGGTAACCTTTTCAGCACATCACTTAAATAGGCATACGGATCCAAGCCATTCAGCTTTGCTGACTGGATTAACGTCATGATGTTTGCCGCTCGCTGACAACTGCGCAGCGAACCTGCAAACAGCCAGTCTTGCGCCCCAACGCCTAGGGACGCATCTGATTGTCGGGTAGTCAGACGCAGTTACCTACGTCCAACCCCCTAAGAACCGTGCATGCGAGTTTCCCAGCACA
>NZ_NOZT01000084.1:0-3837 GCF_002412355.1 Acinetobacter sp. YT-02 | reverse complement strand
TGAAATTCTACGTAAAGCAGCCGCTTTTTTCGCCCAGGCGGAGCTCGACCGCCCACACAAATAATGGTGGATTTCATCCATAACAATAAAGGCTTATATGGTGTTGATGCGATTTGTAGGATTTTACCGATCGCAGCTTCAACCTATTACCGAACTTTAGATCTCGCTGACAATCCAGAACATCGAGCGAAACGAGATCTACATGATGATGAGCATCATGCTGAACAAATTCAACGAATTTGGAAAGAAAGTTTAGGTCGATATGGTGTGCGTAAGGTCTGGCAACAATTGAAACGTGAAGGTTATGTTATCGCACGTTGTACAGTTGCTCGATTGATGCAGAAGCTAGCTATACAAGGTGTTTGGCGTGGTAAGAATAAACAAACCACCCGTAACCGAGATGACCAAAAACGAGCAGATGATTTAGTGAAACGTAATTTTAATGCTGATCGAACTGACCAACTGTGGGTAAGTGACTTTAGTGTGCCGCAGCAAGCGGCGTAAGAGATGAGGGTATGGCCCCTCGCTATCGGCTTGCAGGAGCAGGTAGCAAACCACCATAAGCGGCTTGGATCAAAAGTCCCGGTCGTGAGCGTTATGGAAAAGGCATCGTAGAGATGTCAGGTAAGAATTAGGAAGGCGAACAACAGTGAACTGCCGTTCAAGTGTCGAAAGTACTCAAATGACATCAAAACCGGGGATGGAAGTTACCCCGCGATTAGTTTGGCCGTTACCTGCTTACGGGCCATTCGGTGTCCGGCGTAGAGGCAGCGCGATCCTAATTCAGGCTCTTACGTTGAACTGCGGGAACCTTCGGTGGCGATGTCAAGCGAAAGGCACAAGCTCAAAAGGCAAGGCTGATAATAGCAATGCGTCACCAAGGGGCGGAGCAACTCGTAGTAGTGTTGAAGTTACTGTAATGGTAATGGAGCGAAGGGGTTGCATTATCCAGGTCTACGGATTTGTCAACTGTGCAAGCAGGAGGAGCAAAACTTTATGACCAAACCATTTAACATTCCTAAAGCGTTAATCTGGGAGGCATTTAAAAAAGTCAAAGAGAATGGTGGCGCTCCAGGCGTTGATCATGAATCTATTGAGCAATTCGAAAAGCATTTAAAGAACAACCTATACAAACTATGGAATCGACTTTGTTCTGGCAGTTATTTTCCACCGCCAGTTAAGGCTGTTCCGATTCCAAAGAAGTCAGGTGGCGTGCGTATACTAGGTATTCCAACAGTTGCAGATCGAGTCGCGCAAACAGCAGTTAAGCTCTTATTAGAGCCGAAAATTGATCCATTATTTCATCCAAACTCATATGGATATCGTCCGGGGCGTTCTGCCCATGATGCAATTGCGATAGTGAGGAGACGAAGTTGGGATTATGACTGGGTTGTGGAATTTGATATCAAAGGTCTCTTTGATAACATCGACCATGATTTACTAATGCGTGCACTCAAGAAACACTGTGAAATTCCATGGATTCTTTTATATGTGCAACGTTGGTTAAAAGCACCAATGCAACACATAAATGGCCATCTTTTAGAAAGGAATCGCGGCACACCACAAGGTGGTGTTGTGAGTCCTTTATTGGCGAATTTATTTATGCATTATGCTTTTGATATGTGGATTACGAAACATCTTCAAAGTGTACGGTTCTGCCGTTATGCAGATGATGGCGTAATTCATTGCCGAAGTTTATCTCAAGCCAAACTTGTTTTACAAAAGATTGGTGCACGATTTCGTGAATGTGGACTCGAATTGCATCCAGATAAGACAAAGATTGTTTATTGCCAAGATGTGAATCGTCGCCAAGCATATCCAGATGTTCAATTTACTTTTCTCGGGTACACGTTTAGGCCCCGTAAGGCTGTGGACAAGTATAAAAGAGTTTATGTAAATTTCTCTCCTGCAGTCAGTCGTGATGCACTTAAAGCAATGCGACAGACTATTCGGAAATGGCATCTACATCTGATGTGTAATCGCGAATTAAGTGATTTATCTGCAATATTTAATCCAATTCTTCAAGGCTGGCAGCAATACTATGGTCGATTCCATGGTTCAGCAATGTCAGCGATCTGGCAACACATGAATGCTTATCTTATACGCTGGATGAGGCGTAAGTATAAAAACTTGGCCCGTCATAAAAGACGGGCTAGATATGCCTTAGGGCGACTTGCGCGTGATTTTCCAAATGCCTTTGTGCACTGGAAAATGGGATGTTTACCATCGGTTGGATAATGGGAGCCGGATGAGCTGAGAGGTTCATGTCCGGTTCTGCGAGGGGCTAAGGGTGAAATTCCCTTGGTCTACTCACCCGTATATTCAAACAAATTCAGGCTGGATCTATATCGCATTTATTATTGATGTGTTTTCACGAGCAATTGTTGGGTGGAAAGTATCAACACGTATGAATACAGATATGGTGCTTGATGCATTAGAGCAAGCATTGCACGATCGAGGCATGCCAAAGAATGTGATTCATCATTCCGACAGAGGTGTGCAATATTTTTCCATTCGCTATACCAATCGTTTAGAAGCAGCAAATTTACGAGCATCAGTCGGTACGACTGGTAATTCATACGATAATGCTCTGGCTGAAACGGTGAATGGCTTATACAAAACAGAGGTGATTGAATATCTAAAAGCAGATTGGCAAGGTTTAGCAGATGTACAACTTGCGACACTAAACTGGGTAGGTTGATTCAATAAAGAGCATGTACACAGTGCACTAGGTTATGTATCGCCTTTTGAGTTTGAAGCAATGTACTATGATAAAATTAATCCGTTAGGTCAGGTAGCCTAACTTAAATAAAAAGTCTCCGACAAACCCGGTACGGTTCACCCCGTAAAACTGTAGAGTTAACTAGAAAATCATAACGATTTAAATCTGTGTTGGAAAATCGCTATTTGATTCATTTAGACCCAAAGGTAGACAAACGTGACATAGCCTGAAAAATATATGTAAGTTATGACTATCATACTAACTTTTCAGAATATATCATTTCATTAACAGCAGTTTCTATGAAGAGATCAATAAGTATTTTGTTAAGTGAAGTTAAATTTTCAATATGATTGGCTTTGTTGCACAAAGATTTAAAAGACAGCACCTTCTTATCTGAACAGAACTCAAGTGACAACTTGGGTATGAGGACGACCTAATTCTGTGAGGGTGTAAATAATTCTGTGTAAATGTTGTTTTAAAAATACTTGGTTACACGTTCTTCAAACATGATACTAAAACGATTCATGGCAGCTTTCCAATTCTGAATGGGCATCGTCCATTTTTTGCTTGCTGCCATAATCGCTAAATATACCACTTTTTTCACAGAATCATCGGTTGGGAAGATTTTTCTTTTCTTGGTGGCATGGCGAATGACACTGTTCAAGGATTCAATTGCATTGGTGGTATAAATCGCCTTGCGAATGTCCATTAGATAGGCAAAGAACGTGTTGAGATTCGACCAGTTGACAAGCCATGATTTACTGATTTGAGGATATTTATCGTCCCACTTTTGACCAATTTTATCCAGGGCTTACAGGACTGCATCTTCGGTAACAGATTGATAAACTTTCTTTAAATCGGCAGTAACAGCTTTGTAGTCTTTCCAGCTCACATATTTCAAGCTATTGCGTACCATGTGGATAATACACAACTGGATATGAGTGTCAGGGTAAACTGTATTGATTGCATCAGGGATGCCTTTTAAGCCATCTACACACGCAATTAGAATGTCTTTCACACCACGATTCTTGAGTTCGGTTAATGTTAGCGGCAGTGTAAAAATGACCCCCTAATGGCATTTAAAAACTGACCCCCTTGGTTAATATAGCGGTCAT
>NZ_NOZT01000082.1:0-4402 GCF_002412355.1 Acinetobacter sp. YT-02 | reverse complement strand
CCACTTGTTTCTAAGTGGGGACTAAATTAAGGCTTATAGGATGAATTCAGAAGGTGTGTTCAGCGGACGCTTACGTTAAGTCTCCTAGCTAAAACACTCTGAAAGTACAAAACCAATAAAAAAACGCAGCCCGAAGACTGCGTTTAATGATTTGATTTTGAGCTGTAAGCGATAGGTTAAATCGCTTAAATTTTTAGTTGAGTGCCGTAACGACTGCTTGACCCATTTCAACAGTACCAACTTTATTCATGCCTTCAGACATAATATCGGCAGTACGTAAACCTTGATCTAATACATTGCCTACTGCATCTTCAATGGCTTTTGCTGCCGCTTCTTCGCGGAAGGTGTAACGTAACATCATTGCCACAGAAAGAATGGTTGCCAATGGGTTTGCCAAGTTTTGACCTGCGATATCTGGCGCTGAACCATGGCAAGGCTCATACATACCTTTGCCATTTTCGTCTAAAGATGCAGATGGCAACATACCAATAGAACCTGTCAACATCGCCGCTTCATCAGACAAGATGTCACCAAACAAGTTACCTGTCACCAATACGTCAAATTGTTTTGGCGCGCGTACCAATTGCATCGCTGCGTTATCGACATACATGTGCGACAAGTTGATTTCTGGGTACTGTTCTGCATGTAACTGAGTCACAGTTTGCTTCCACAATTCAGTCACTTCCAGTACGTTGGCTTTATCTACCGAACATACTTTACCACCACGCAATTTCGCCATTTCAAACGCTACTTTTGCAATGCGTTTGATTTCTGACTCAGCATATACGTCGGTGTTAAAACCTTGTTTTTCACCGTTTTCTAATTCACGAATACCACGTGGCTGACCGAAATAGATACCACCCGTCAATTCACGCACGATTAAGATATCTAAGCCTGATACGATTTCAGGTTTTAAGCTTGAAGCATCTGCCAATTGTGGATACAAAATTGCAGGACGTAAGTTAGCAAATAAATTGAGTTCTGAACGCAATTTTAATAAGCCACGCTCTGGACGGATTGAACGCTCAATGTTGTCCCATTTTGGACCACCAACTGCACCCAATAAAATTGCATCGGCTTTTTTCGCTTGCTCAGATGTCACTGCTGGGTACGGTTCGCCATGTGCATCAATTGCAGAACCACCCAATAAACCTTGTTCCCAAGTCAAACCCAAATTGAATTTTTCATTGACACGTGTCAGCACTTGTTCAGCAGCTTTCACAATTTCTGGACCAATGCCGTCACCAGCTAAAATCAAAATATGTTTTGACATGAGAGTTTCCATTGTTCATGACAGTCAAAGACTGTGGGATTAAATTTTTTGTTCTACAAACTCACCCAAGCCATTTAAGACATTGTAGGGTTTGCAAAAACGTCGAATGGTTTTGTTGTTTTGCACCAAATCTACACATAAAGGATCTGGCGCAGACACATTTAATAAGCTGCCTTTAGTACGACTTCGATCACGATACATTCTAAAGGTATATTTTTGCTTGGCATTAAACTTATGAATTACATGCAGTTTTTCTGCACGATCTTTAGAAATGGGATAAAAGCGAATCACCAATTCATGTTGTTTAGGCGGTACAGATAAATACAAGGCATTGGATTTATTTAAGGATGATTCCTGTAAACGTACCAAACCCTCCTGAATGGCAGCACGTGTAACACGATGTTTTTCTGCATCGAAAATTGTGACCGTATTTAAACGCTCAAACTCACAATCATCTGTACCCGCACAGTAAATCAGTGCATTGGATTTGCTTTGTTCAGTTTCTTTCACCTGTTTAATGCGTGCTGTATTCCACGTTTGGCATGCGCTTAGCGTGGTGATACATAATCCAATGACAGCAAGCCGACCGAAAATTTTAGTCATTGTTCGCGCCCAACCTCACCTGTTAGATACAAAATATAAAAATTATTATGTGCCGATGTTAGCAAGAGTTAGGCAGCGATGCTATGACAAATTTCAGCGAATTTATGCCTGAATTTCGGCAAAAACCCACGGACGCGACTGCTTGGTTTTCTCTTCATAAGCACGAATGTCATCGGCTGCTTGTAATGTTAAGCCAATATCATCCAAACCATTCAATAAACAGTGTTTACGGAATGGATCTACTTCAAATTTAAATGCCGTACCGCTTGGTGTACGTACTTCTTGTGCGTCTAAGTCGATGGTTAATTGATAGCCTTCAGTCGCCGCACACTCTTTAAATAATTGCTCGACCTGCTCTTCAGACAAGATCACAGGCAACATGCCGTTTTTAAAGCAGTTATTGAAGAAAATATCGGCAAAGCTTGGTGCAATAACGGTACGGAAACCATATTCATTCAATGCCCAAGGTGCGTGCTCACGGCTTGAACCACAACCAAAGTTGGCACGTGAAATTAAGATTGAAGCACCCTGATAACGCGGCTGATTCAATACAAACTCAGTATTAATCGGACGTTTTGAGTTGTCCTGACCCGGATAACCTTCATCTAAATAACGCAATTCATCAAATAAGTTATCGCCAAAACCTGTACGTTTGATAGATTTCAAAAACTGTTTTGGAATGATTAAGTCTGTATCGACATTGGCACGGTCTAATGGTGCAACGATACCTTGTTCAACGGTATATTTTTTCATGTTTAATTCTCACTGAATCCGTAACCTCTCCCTTGCCCTCTGCTATAGCGAGAGGGAACGCCATCTCTCTGAGAGAAGGCTGGGATGAAGGCATAACTTAGAATGAACGTACGTCTACAAAATGACCTGCGATTGCTGCCGCAGCTGCCATTGCTGGACTCACCAAATGGGTACGACCACCGTTACCTTGACGACCTTCAAAGTTACGGTTTGAAGTCGATGCACAGTGTTCACCCGGTTGCAATTTGTCTGCGTTCATTGCCAAGCACATTGAACAACCTGGTTCACGCCATTCAAAGCCTGCTTCTACAAACACTTTGTCTAAGCCTTCTTGTTCCGCTTGTTGCTTAACTAAACCAGAACCTGGAACCACCATCGCCTGTTTAATACTTGCTGCAACTTTACGACCTTTAATCACTTCAGCGGCTGCACGAATATCTTCAATACGCGAGTTGGTGCATGAGCCAATAAATACGCGGTCTAATTGAATATCGGCCAAAGACTGACCTGCAGTTAAGCCCATATATTGATAAGCACGCGTCCAGTCATTGCGCTGTACATCATCTTTCGCCTGCTCTAAAGTTGGTACGGCTTGTGATACTGGAATGACCATTTCAGGTGAAGTTCCCCAAGACACTTGCGGCTCAATTTCTTCGCCTTGTAATACCACTACGGTGTCAAAGTGCGCGCCTTCATCTGAGTGTAAAGTATTCCAGTAAGCAACTGCTGCATCCCATTGCTCGCCTTTTGGTGCATAGTTACGACCTTTCACGTATTCAATGGTTTTGTCATCCACAGCGACCATACCTACGCGCGCGCCTGCTTCAATCGCCATATTACATACTGTCATACGTCCTTCAATCGACATATCACGGAATACTTGACCACCAAACTCAATCGCGTGACCTGTACCACCTGCAGTACCAATTTTACCAATGATCGCTAAAACGACATCTTTCGGTGTAACACCTTGACCTAATTTGCCATCTACACGCACTAGCATGTTTTTCATTTTCTTTTGAACCAAGCATTGGGTTGCCAATACGTGTTCAACTTCAGATGTCCCAATACCATGCGCCAAACAACCGAATGCACCGTGAGTCGCTGTATGTGAGTCACCACACACTACGGTCATACCTGGCAAAGTTAAGCCCTGCTCAGGCCCAACCACGTGTGCAATCCCCTGACGGATGTCGTTGATGTCAAACTGCACCACATTAAAGGTTTTGCAGTTGTCATCTAAAGTTTGTACCTGAATACGTGAAGTATCATCTTCAATACCAGCAATACCGTCCGCACGTTCTTTCTTAGACGTTGGTACGTTATGGTCAGGCGTTGCCACGTTGGCACTTAAACGCCACGGTTTACGTCCTGCAAGTTGCAAACCTTCGAAGGCTTGTGGAGAAGTCACTTCATGCAATAAATGACGGTCGATATACAATAAAGCCGAGCCATCATCACGTTGAGTGACCAAGTGATCATCCCACAATTTGTCATACAAAGTTTTTGCAGTTGGATTTTGTGCTTGTTGGTTTTCGCCTGCCATGTCAGATCTACTCCACTGGACTGGGTAATTTTTTCATTAATTTGATTATAACCGCGAATTTGTATAAATCTAATTTATCATTTTTATTAATTTAAAAACTTTTAGGAATTATTTAGTTGTTTCTAGCAAAATAATTTTTATCCACTGGAGCGTAAAACCTCGTGGTTCAGCACGAGGATATAAGCGACTGGAGTAAACCATATGAACGACACGAAATGTCGTTTTAA
>NZ_NOZT01000080.1:0-6575 GCF_002412355.1 Acinetobacter sp. YT-02 | reverse complement strand
AATCGGACCATACGTTATAGTTGGCTGAGCAAGCATTTATTTGATACTTTGGATGAAGTACAAGATTATGCAACGAGTTTGCTGTGGCATTACAACCATGAAAGACCACACCAAGCAAACAAAGGAAGGCCACCTCTAATGGCTGCTTAACCTCTACTTTTAACTTCGGTTATTTATGGGAGGATTACCGTTCAACCATCACATTATCAACCTATGAGCAGTATACTGCGCAAGTTTACCATCCATATTGATTTCAATGCCATTTGATTTCAATACATCAATAAATGCATCACTGGTGAACTGACTGCCTTGGTCTGTATTAAATATTTCCTTATAGGCATGGTCTAAAATCCTAGACCCACATCACATCCAGTCAACCACGTTGTATTAAAGCACGTTAAATTTGCTCTGGTGACCAGTCCAAGCCAATCAGATAATCAATATGGCGAAGGCAAACGCTGTCATGGGTAATGAAGGAAGGTAGCGTCTTTTTTGACTTGCAAATTTCGCTGCCAGTTATGCTCTACATCCACGTTGCCCAATATTTCTTTTTAATTCACGATAGAGGGTTGATCGTGAGCGCCCTAACTCCCGAGCAAGCGTAGCGATTGAACTTTTACTTTTCAAAGCAGTATAAATTTCGTATCTTTAATCTTGAGAAAGATTAGTATATTTCTTCATTGTGTGCTTTCCAATTGCGAGTTGAAAAAGTCTCATGATTCTACGAATACACCTAACTTTTTTAACTAACTACAAATGTGTCGAACTTATGATTTGAGTTTGCGTTTATTGAATGGTGTGTAATGTCTAAAAAATCTAGTAATCCTGATACTTTGTTTATTCTTGATTTTTTAGGTAAACAAACTGATTTAAAAGTTGTTTTGCATACAGTTTCAAAGTGGTTGGAAGGTTTAATTCCTGGATCAATGGTAACTATTATGTTTTTCTCAGAGAAAGAAAAACATTTAAATTTAATCAGTGGAGGACAATATTTTACTTCAGCATATCGTAATGCATTAACAAATTTAAAGATTGGGCCATATGTTGGTGCATGTGGAGCAGCAGCTTATTATCGTAAAATCGTTATTTGTGAAGATATTTTTATTCATCCTAACTGGATAAGCTATCAAAAATTTCTTATTGAAGAAAATATTTCTGCTTGTTGGTCTGTTCCTATAATTAGTGCTGAAGGTACTTTATATGGAACTTTTGCAACTTATTATCGAAAACCGAAGAGCCCAACAGATGATGAGATTAAAAAGCTTAATCATGCGGCATACCTGACTGCTTTAGGGATCGATCTATATTATGAGCGTCAGCATAAAAATGCTATGAAGGATAAATATCATTCTTTTTTTGATCATCATCCTGACACGGTATATGAGTATGATTTATATGGAAAAATTACCAAAGTAAATATAAAATCAAAAAAGATTAATGGATTTGAGCTAGAGCAGATTGTAGGACTACACTATTTAGATTTTATTCATCTTCAATATCAAAAAATAACAGAAGAAGCTTTTAAAAAAGCTACAGAAGGTCATATTCAACGTCTAGAAATTCAGGTTTATGACGTTAGAGAGGAAAAATATTGGGCAGATCTCACCTTTTTACCATTATTTCAAAATAGAAAAATTGTAGGTGTATTTGCAATTGTAAAAAATATTACAGACCGATATAAAACAGAAGAGCATTTACAATTATTAAAACGGGGATTAGATGCAAGTCCTAATGGTATTGTAATTACTGATGCTACTTCAAATCATCAAATTGTATACATTAATCCTGCTTTTCTAAAATTAACCGGATATTCCGAGAAAGAAATTCTAGGTAGTAATTGTCGCTTTCTACAAGGAGAAGATACAGATATTAATGCAGTTCAGGAAATTCACCAAGCGCTTAAAGATAAGCGAGAAGTTCAAATTACCTTAAAAAACTATAGGAAAGATGGCACCTGGTTCTGGAATCAACTTACTCTTAGCCCAGTATGGAATCAAAATAATGAATGTACTCATTTTATTGGAACCCAGCAAGATGTAACCCAGAAATGTATAGATGAAGAATATATAAATTATCAGCGTACTCATGACAGTCTAACTGAATTAGTTAACCGTCAAGTTTTTGAAGAGTTATTGGACCTTGCCTTTTACAAAAAGGGTGGAATGAACAATACATTAGCGGTTTTATATATTGATTTAGATTACTTCCGTACTATAAGTAAAGATCTCGGATATGCTGAAGGGGATCAATTAATTAAGCTGGTCAGTCAGCGTCTACGGACTATTTTACAAGAAGATGATGTTTTATCACGTTTTGCCGCTGATGGCTTTGCTCTATTATTAAACAAAGAATATACTCAGGAAAAAGTAACTCAAACAGTAGAAGGCATCTTAAAAATTTTAGCTTTACCTTTTAATATAAAAGGGCAGCATATTCGTCTGAGCGCAAGTATTGGTATTGCGACTGATACAGAGGAAGTCGAAAATTTTAGAGAGTTATTGCATCATGCAATTCATGCAATGTATGAAGCCAAAAATGAAGGACGTAGCACTTGGCACTGGTATACAAGTGAAAGAAATACGGTTCACAAAGTGAATGACATCCAGTTACGCCATGAACTCATTATGGCCTTGGAAGATGAGCAATTTAAATTATTTTATCAACCTATCGTTGATAGTTTAACTAATAAAATTGTAGGCGTTGAAGCACTTATTCGATGGTTCCATCCTGAGCGTGGTTTAATTTCTCCATTGTCTTTCATACCTTTAGCCGAACGTACTGGACAAATTTCAGCAATAGGAAATTGGGCATTAAATCAGGCATGCAAAGATATTACTGAGCTTAATAAGAATAGACCAGATCAACTTAGCGTGGCTGTAAATATATCTCCTATACAATTTAAACGTACTAATTTTTTGGCTGAGTTAAGGAATACCCTACTAACAAATAACTTTGATGCTAAGTTATTGAAGATAGAAGTAACAGAAGGGATGTTACTGATGGGTATTGAAAGATCGGTTGAAATTTTAAAAGCTATACGAGCACTTGGAATCAAAGTAGCAATCGATGATTTTGGTACGGGATATTCCAGCCTGAGTTACCTCCGTCAACTGCCTATTGATCAAATTAAGTTAGATCGTAGTTTTATTCAGCATTTGCCAGAACATAAAAGTGATGCGGCAATTGTTATAGCAATTACTCAAATGGCAAAAACGTTAAACTTAGAAGTCGTGGCTGAAGGTGTAGAAACAGAAGAACAAGCTAAGTTTTTAACAGAGAGCAAATGTAATTACTTGCAAGGCTATTATTTTGCTAAGCCCGTTTCTATAGAAGATTTAAAAGTTATTTTAGATGGCTTTATTGCATAAATACCTGAAAGGATGAGTTCCCCTCTAAATGGCCTACCTTAAATAAAAACGTCTCTGACAAACCCAGTACGGTTCACACGATGAGAATTAAAGTTTCAATCGGTCCTATTTAATGGCATTTTGCCACTTTTTGGGTTTAATCCTAATCAAAATAGCGAGTAATTATGATCCCTTCTTATGAAAACTTTAAAGATTTTAAAGATGCTGGTGAAAAAATTTTAGAGTATTTACATAATCACTTAGGCTTTGCTTTATGGATGATTACTCGTACTGAAAGTAATGATTGGATAGTTTTGCAAGCTAAAGATCATGGATATGGAGTACAGGCAGGACAGGTCTTCAATTGGGCTGACTCATACTGCTCTAAAATGGTATTAGATAAAGGGCCACGTATAGCACCTGATTCGAAAAATATTCCACTGTATGTAGAAGCAGGCATCAACAAACTGGTCGATATAAACGCCTATATTGGGCAACCTTTATTCAATGAGGACGGTTCTATTTTCGGCACATTATGTGCTATTGATCCATCAGTACAGCCTCAAAGTATAGAACAATATAGTGATCTATTAGAGCTATTCAGTTTATTACTTAGTCGAATCTTACAAAATGAACTTAAAATTAATGAACAAAAAAGAGTTAGTGAAAAGCTTGAAATGGATTCATTAACCGATCATTTAACGGGTGTTTTTAATCGTCGTGCTTGGGATACATTTTTGGATTTAGAGGAAGATCGATGCAAAACCTACGGACATCCAGCCACAGTGATTATTATAGATTTAAATGACTTAAAAACTATAAACGATAAATTTGGTCATTCTGCTGGAGACCAAATGATTCAAAAAACGGCCCAAATCTTAAAGAAAAATGTACGCTCCAATGATTTAGTCGCGCGTTTAGGAGGAGATGAGTTTGGCATTCTAAATATTGAAACGACTTTAGAAAATACTCAGAAATTGGTGAATCGGCTTTTAAAGTCCTTACAAAATGCTGGAATTAATGCTGCTGTTGGTGTTGCGGCACGTGAACCAAGTAAAAATTTACGAATGGCAGTAATTGAAGCAGATGAAAAAATGTATCGGCATAAAGTCAAATTAAAGTCATCATTTGATTGATCCATATGAACAGGATGTTTGAATAGCCACCAAAATTCTAGACACACATAACCATCTTTTGATGGGCCTTTTCATAATCTAATGGAGAACGTTGACCATTGGAACCATGTCTGCGTTTTGAATTGTAGAACATCTCAATATATTCAAAGATATCTGACCTTGCTTCAGTTCTTGATGAATATATTTTCTTTTTGATCCTCTCTCGCTTTAACAGCTGAAAAAAGCTCTCGGCAACAGCATTGTCATGGCAATTTCCTCGTCTGCTCATACTGCTTTCAAGATTATGATGCTTGAGAAATGTCTGCCATTCATGACTGGTGTATTGGCTGCCTTGGTCAGAATGAATCAGGACTTTGTTCTTTGGGTTTCTTCGCCACAAAGCCATCAATAACGCATCTAAAACCAGATCTGTCGTGATGTTAGCGGCAGTGTAAAAATGACCCCCTAATGGCATTTAAAAACTGACCCCCTTGGTTAATATAGCGGTCATTTTGGACTGCTCAACATGTTAACTTTGGAGCAAGCAGTGACAATCCAAATACTTCATCAACAAGGTAAATCTATTAAAGCCATTAGTCGTGAACTGGGGGGGCCAGAAATACCGTACGTAAATATTTACGGCAAAACACCACACCTCAGTATCAGCGTATACAGCCTAGAATAAGTATCCTTGACCTATATAAACCCTATTTACTCCAACGTGTAAACGCAGCTCATCCTGAATGGATTCCTGCTGTTGTGCTCTACCAGGAAATTTTAGGGTTGGGATATCCAGGAAAGATCAGGATCTTGAGGGAATATCTTGCAACATTAAAACCAGTTGCTCAACCGGAACCGATCATTCGTTTTGAAACCCAACCTGGCCAACAAATGCAAGTGGATTTCACCACGATTCGACGTAACAACACGACTTTAAAAGCTTTTGTCGCAACATTAGGGTATTCCAGAGCGACTTTCGTGAAATTTTATGATCATGAACGTACGGATGCATGGATCGATGGTCTAGAAAATGCATTTCAGTTTTTTGCAGGAGTACCTCAAGAAATCCTGTTTGATAACGCTAAAACGATCATGATTGAACGGGATGCCTATCAGGAGGGGCAGCATAAATGGAATCCCAAACTGCTCGACTGCGCCAAGAAATACAGCTTTCGTCCTCGCGTATGTAAGCCCTACCGTGCACAGACCAAAGGCAAAGTTGAACGCTTTAATGGATACCTCAAATCAAGCTTTATTGTGCCATTGAAAGCAAGCCTGAAGACTTCGGGTTTACTGTTAGATGTTGATGTCGCCAATGCCCACATTGGCCGGTGGCTGCATGAAACCGCCAATCAGCGGATTCATGCCACCACGCAAGAAAAACCGGCTGTTCGACTGCAACAGGAGCAGCAAAAATTTACGCCATTACCGCAATCAGATACAGGTTCCAGCACTGTACCTGTTGCAGCAGCACAGCATGTCATGCCCTACGAGAGTTTGCAGCATCCCTTATCTGTATATGACCAGTTGCTGGGAGTTTCCTGATGAATCTGCAATACGACCGTATAGAGCAGCTTTGCCAAAAGCTCAATCTGCCTGCCATCGCATCACAATGGTCACATCATGCACAACAAACATTAGGTCAGGATGGAAGTTATGCCGACTTTGTTGAAGCGATCTTGACGCATGAATATGCTGCCAGGCAACAGCGCAGCCAGCAGGTACTGATGAAACTCTCAGGCCTGCCTCAAGTCAAAACCCTGGAAGACTATGATTTTAATTATGCCCTAGGGGCCCCTAAATCACAGGTGATTGAACTGTTCAACCTGAGCTTTATTGCTAGAGCAGAAAATGTGGTGTTTCTTGGTGCTAGCGGTGTAGGGAAAACGCATTTATCCATGGCATTAGGCTATAAGGCCATCATGAACAATGTCAAAACCAAGTTTATTACCGCCGCCGATCTCATGCTGCAACTCAGTACAGCCTATCAGCAAGGTAAATTGAAAACCTATATGCAACGGGTGATACTCGCCCCAAAATTACTGATTATCGATGAAATTGGTTATTTACCGTTTGGACGTGAAGAAGCGAATCTGTTCTTTAACGTGATTGC